>CAZRZZ010000016.1:0-12314 GCA_964604755.1 uncultured Methanosarcinales archaeon
AAGATTTAGAACAGAGCCTGAGCGTCGGAAACTATTTAAACGGCGCAAGGATAGGTATATAATATGCGAACCATACCCGCGCTAGTCCAAAAATATTTCTCGTTTAGCGAGACCGAGCTTCGGGCACTGGGCATCAGCGTCCTTGTCATGGCGTTTATCTTCGCGTCGACAAAAGGCGGCCCTCAAGATACATTTGTAGCATCGTATTGGATAAAACACTTCCTGCTCGCGGTGATCATCGCCGCGCTCGCGCTCCTTGCGCGCCAAACGGTGCAACGCGTCATCGGACTCTCGATTGGTTTTCGCGTCGAATACCGACTTTGGCTTTATGGCGTCCTCATCGGGCTTGTCATCGCCGTCATCAGCAAGGGAGCGATCTGGTTTCTTGCCCCTGGCGGCATTCTTGTCTATCACATGGCTGGCCACCGTCTTGGGTCGTTTCGTTACGGACTCAACTATTGGCCGCTTGGCATGACGGGGCTTGTCGGACCCTTAACTAACATCGCGCTCGCGCTTATCTTCAAGATCCTGCTCATCGCCGCTCCCGGCAATGTAGTGCTTCTTGATGCTCTCAAGTTCAATCTTTATTACGCTGTCTTCTCGATGCTTCCTATACCTCCGCTCGATGGCAGCCACCTTTTTTTCGCGTCACGCCTTACCTACATCTTTTCATTCTTCGCGATGATTGCCGGTGCGTCGGCGATGTATTTTCTTGGGATTTTCGTGTCGCTCCTCATCGCGCTTGTCGTCGGAGTCCTATGCTGGTTCTCATATTACTGGTATTATGAGAGCAAGTGAACAGGAAGAAGTTCGACGGCCGTGGAAGAGCGCACCAAAAGCTTTAATTAGGAGTCTTTGTGGTCTGATGTATCTTGGGGCTGTAGTGTAGTCTGGTATCATAGGCGGTTCGGGGCCGCCTGACCGGGGTTCAAATCCTCGCAGCCCCATCTTCTTTCCCTCGCGGCGAAGTTCTCTGCACAGCTTGCAGTTAGGGATAGAAATGGTCCATACCGGGTCGCACTGACGCACGAGTGCATAAACCCCTTCGCTCTGACGATATTGGTCCCTGACGACCTGACAAAGGTGCGTTATCTCTTCTTTATTCGCGCATAGCGGACATATACAAAAACTTATATAGCTACATCGCAGAAATTGACAGGATGGCTTTTTCCCTCGCCAAAAACTCATCGGGTTGGATTCGACGAAATGACCTGATTTCATATGACGGGCACAAATCTTCCTCGTTTCCTGCGAAGACCTTCACAAGACTCTTGATCATTCAGATATTCGACGCCAATTGCATATCTGGATCATGAAAGGAACTGGAGATGGCATGGACGCCGCCGACAGCGCACCAGGCATGAGTGGCCTGGATGCATACATACCCAAGATAACAAAAAAGCAGGTGATGACGATGATCAGAGAAAGCTTCATCTTCTTAGACAAGATCGGACCGAAGCTTGAACAGCAATTCTGGTCTGCTGGGATCAACAATTGGGAGCAGTTCAGCGGAGCGCGTGACGTGAAGGGGATATCCCCGATGAGAAAGGCCTATTATGATCGGCAGATTAGCCAAGCCGAATCCGCACTTGCCGATTATGATGCTGAGTTCTTCACGAATATCCTCTCGCCATGCAATGCATGGCGGTTGTACGACTTCTTCAAGGACGATGCGGTATTCCTTGACATCGAAACATCGGGTTACTACGGGGACATCACGGTCATCGGGTTGTACGACGGCAGGGAGACGATGACCATGGTGAAGGGGTTCAACCTCGACAGGGAAATCCTGCGCAAGACGCTCGAGCGTTATAACCTTGTCATCACCTTCAACGGCTCGTCGTTTGACCTGCCTGTCATCGAGCGGTACTTCCAGGGGGTGCTGCCAAGCGTCCCGCATATCGACCTGCGCCACGTGTGCGCAAAGATCGGCCTTGTAGGCGGCCTTAAGGCAATCGAGCAGAAGATGGGCATCATCCGCCAAGAAAGTGTGCAAGGGATCTCTGGAGAGGATGCGGTCTACCTGTGGCAGAAATGGAAGACGACAGGGAACAGGGAGTGCCTGCAGACGCTTGTTGAGTACAATGAAGAGGACATCATCAATCTCAAACCAATTGCAGAAAAGGCAGTCAAGGAGCTCTGGAGCCAGATCCGGTTTGGCAACCTTGTCGAGGTCCCCCAAGTCGCCATCATAAACTGATGAGAAGTAAACTGCTTATCCCCGCCGGATCGAGCGCAATCTTGTGTAGACATCTTTGAGAAATATGCTGTCGACATGGTCCATGCCGACTTGAACGCTCGCGTTCCTGCCATGACGTCCCTTGACAGAAAAAGTTTTGGGATCGATGACGATATCGCGGAAAACCATCTTCCCCCGTTGCTTCTTAAAACCATTGCGGCGAAGATAGTCTTCGACAAATTGGATATAGAACTCTTTTACTGATTTTCCCCTGTTTTTCGCCGCGAAGGCAAGCGTCTGCTTGGAGAGGTCGTCGAATTCATTGATATACGTCGGTGCATGTGCGAGGACGTCCTTTTTATTATAATTGCGTCCGAGGTATTTGATGACTTGCTGGGTCGGTGGTTCGCTTTGCGCGGACCGATAAGACCGCACAAGAAGGCCGTACGTATATGTCCGTGTGTTACCATCTTTTGCGGTATAGCGGTTCGTCTTCGTGCGTATGAACACCATGTAGTGACCAAAAACGATATTGAATAAATATGTTTCGCTGCTCCGGGCTCTGTCCGGAATCCCTGGGGCACGAGCACGCTCTTTTACCTGGGAAAAGGGTATGTTTGGCAGGATTGTGCGTCCCCATCAGTTCGTCATGTTCGTCACCAGCGACAAAGAGAACGCGTCATGACAGAGTCGAAAAACAAGAGACGAACTATCTACCAAGCGACGCCTCACCGGATGGAAATGGTCCTCTGCCCACGTCCGAAAAGAACGGTCCAACTATATACTCACAGCAAAAACATATGCGAAGTGTTATGAGTCCGACGAACAAGAGACTACCTGTGACGCGCATGACGAACTCTGTGCGTCACGAAGAACACACCGGAGTTCGGGAGCACAAATGGTGTGGTGGAAAAGACACAAGCAGTTCGAATCGCTCGATGAGAGCCCGTTGTCGATGCGCCGCCATGGTCCCCTTGTGGGCCATACCCCTGCCCTCGAATTTGCCAGGGCGATAATCACAGAAGGGAAAGCTGCCGTCATCTTTGGCCCTGCCGGCCTTGGCAAATCCACGATTGCAAGACATCTGGTGGACACGGTCAAAAACCATCGTCTTGTCTTGCTCAATGCCAAGAAGTACGCCGGCGAGCCGTTCGCGCTCAAGGAACACCTCAAAAGGCCCCTGCTTCACTTTCCAAAAAAGCCGACCTGCCTTCTTGTCGACGAGGCAAATCTTCTTGCGCCATCGATGGTCGACCGTATATTTTATTATTTTGACGAGGCGGCGCAGGAGAAACAGGGCATCAAATCGCTGATCTTCCTTCAAGTCGACAATGCGCTCAAAAACACATCCTTGCCGAACCGTGCGCGCATCAGCGCGATGCACCAGATCGGGCACCTAAGCCCTGCTCAGATATGCGACATCGTTCGTGACCGGCTCGCCGGCGCCGACGTCATCGATGAGGATGCTCTCCTTGCCATCGTCCATCGGGAGGCGCATAATCCGCGCAGCGTTCTTGTGCGGCTTGATGCGCTGTTTGAAGCCGTGCAGGGCAGGGTCCATTTATCGCAGGTCGAGACTTGTTATCAAACGGTGGTGGTTCTTGACGAACAGGACCAAACAGGCATGGCGATAGCCCTCGATGAGAGCCGCCTTGCGCGAGAAGACTTGCCCTTCCGCCTAAGCGGGCTGCAGCACGCCATCGTCCGCCACCTGCTTCTTGCCGACCAAGGATCAGTCGGCAGCATCGCCAAAGCGATCGGCAACCCCTATGGAAGTGTCGGAAAGCAGCTCCATCTGCTCCACAAAAGAAACATAGTCACCAAGAAGGACAAAAGCCGGCCTGTGCGGTATTTCCTTTGCGAAGAGGCCAAAGCTGCGCTCATGACGGATTGAGGCTCATCGCTGCAGTGTAGTGACCAAAATCAGGGGCTGATATTATGACTATGGGTGACCCGAGAATCCAATCCTGTCGCCGACATGGGTATTCGACTTTCTAATCGTGCCGGCTGGCATCTCTATAACCGTGACAGCCTTGCTGCGCGGAGTGTGTATTGAGAACGGCCGGAACCATTCAAGAGCCTCCACGACGCTGCCGTCTTCTGCGAGCCAGAGAGCATCGATTGGGTGGAAGACAAAGAACATATGCAAGGAAACGATGCGCGGCGACGAAAACCGCATGACAAGAGTCACTGGACGAAAGGTGAACATAAGCCCCTTCGCCTTTCCGATGGTGCTGGAGACGACATCGGCGCAAGAAGAAATGACCATTCCCTTTGTTCTATTTTTTATGGTAACCCCCATAGTCGCGTTTAAAAAAGAAGCATTTATAAACCTTTAGTTGTTTATAAATAAGAGAATCAATGACCACGTTGGGGGGGAATTATGGCAAAAGAAGACCAAAAAAAATCTGGATTTAAGAAAACTTCTGATTCTGGCTCTAATGTATCGATCAAAGTCGTAAATATCGTTGTTTCGAGCTCTTTGAAACACGATATCCCTCTTGAAAAAATGGCGGCTATGCTCCCGAATACGGAATACAATCCGGAGCAGTTCCCAGGGCTTGTGCTTCGCATCAAGGAGCCAAAGACGACAGCGCTCATTTTTAGCTCGGGCAAGATCGTCTGCACGGGCGCGCGATCGATGGAAAAGGTCGAGGAGAGCATCCAAAAGATCATTGAGAGCCTTGAAAAAATCGGCATCAAGATCACAATCAAGCCTGAGATCAAGATCCAAAACATCGTGGCATCCGGCTCAGTTGGCATGGACCTTAACCTCAACACGCTTGCGATGAAGCTGGAAAATACGGAATATGAGCCGGAACAGTTCCCAGGGCTTGTCTACAAGCTCGCAGAAGCCAAGGCAACATTCCTGCTTTTTAGTAACGGCAAAGTCGTCTGCACAGGCACGAAGAGCGAGCATGAGGTGCACCAGGCGCTTAACCGCCTCATCGAAAACCTCAAGAAGATCAAATAAAGTTTTAGGATTTTTCTACTTTTTTCCCTTCTTATTCCGGATTCCCCCGATTATAGCCAATTTTCCTGCACACCCCTGTTTCCATAAACATTTTATTTCCTGCAATGCCCCCTGCCAATAAACATGGAAACCACAGAGCAAATCAAGCGATTCGAAGGGTTCTTTTCGCTGCATAAGCACAGCGAGATCCTTGCGAAGGCCAATAAAGGGGAGGACTCCATCTATGTCGATTTTAGCGAGCTTTCCGGATTCGACCCGGAGCTGTGCGACGCGCTTCTTGAGCAGCCAGAGGAGGTCATGAAAGCTGCCGAATACGCAATCAAGGAGTTCGATCTTCCCAAAACCGTCACGGAATTCAAGGTCCGCTTCTTTAACCTGCCGCTTACGCAGTCGGTCAAGATCCGCGATATCCGCTCGAAGCACATCAAGCGCTTCATCTTTTGCGAGGGAATCGTCCGGCAGAAATCAGATGTGCGGCCGCAGGTCACCGCTGCACGCTTTGAATGCCCGGCCTGTGGCACCACAATCAACGTGCTGCAGGTGGAGCAGAAATTCAAGGAACCATCAAAGTGCGGATGCGGACGGAAGGGAAAATTCCGGCTGCTCGCCAAGGAGCTCGTCGACGCGCAGCACTTCGTGCTTGAAGAAAACCCGGAAAATCTTGACGGGGGAGGGCAGCCAAAGCGGCTTAATGTGTTCTTGCGCATGGACCTTGTCAGCCCGCTGTCGGAGAAGAAGACAAATCCTGGCGCGGCCGTCCTCGTCAATGGGATTGTCGAGGAGCTTCCAATCATCCTTCGCGATGGGGCGCAGTCGACCCGTTTTGACCTGTTCATCGAGGCAAACTCGATCGAAGCGCTCGCGGAGGATTATACAGACATCGAAATCACGGAAGAGGAGAAGAAAAAGATCATGGAGATCTGCCACGACCCCCGTGGATTCCAGAAGATCGTCGACTCCCTTGCGCCTTCGATCTACGGGCATGACATGGTCAAGCAGGCGATCACATTGCAGCTCATCGGCGGCTGCAACAAGACAAGAAACGACGGTGCCCGCACGAGGGGAGACATCCATATTCTGCTCATCGGCGACCCCGGAGCCGGAAAATCCCAACTGCTCAAACGCGCACAACTTGTCGCGCCAAAATCAAGGTATATCACGGGCAAGGGCGTTACTGGAGCGGGCCTCACTGCCGCGGTCGTCAGGGACGAATTCCTGCACGGCTGGGCTCTCGAGGCAGGCGCGCTCGTTCTCGCAAACCACGGCTTCTGCATGATCGATGAGCTTGACAAGATGACGCGCGAGGATCGTGACGCGATGCATGAGGCGCTTGAGCAGCAGACCGTCTCGATCGCAAAGGCGAACATCCAGGCGACGCTGCGTTGCGAGACGACAGTCCTTGCCGCAGCGAATCCGAAGACGGGACGCTTTGACCAGTATGATATCATCTATAAGCAGATCGACCTTGCGCCGGCGCTCATCAGCCGCTTTGACTTGATCTTTCCGATCGCGGACCGTCCTGACCGTGAGAAGGACGAGCGGCTCGCGGGGTTCATCCTCGCCCTGCAGAAGAGCAATGCGACAGAACGTGTCGAGATCGAGACAGGTATCCTGCGCAAGATCATTGCATATACCCGCAAGAACTGCAATCCCTGCCTCTCCGATGAAGCCAACGAAGAGATCAAGAACTATTACGTCACCATGCGCTCAAGCGGGATCACGGAAGGAGGAACCCCCACCGTACCGATCACGACGAGGCAGCTCGAAGCGCTCGTCCGGCTTGCTGAAGCACATGCAAAACTTCGCCTATCTCCAATTGTCGAGCGCCGGGATGCAAAGAAGGCAGTCGAGCTTGTCGACTATTGCCTGCGACAAATCGGTCTTGACAAGGAGACTGGAAAGATCGACATGGACCGGGTTTACACTGGTGTCAGTGCAAACCAGCGCAGCAAAATCAATATCGTCAAGGAGGTGCTCATCGAGCTTGAGGAGCGAAACCGCGGTGCAGAGGTCTCCTTTGAAGAGATCCGTGAAGAATCGCAAAGGCAGGGGATAAAAGAGGATGAGTTTGAGGAGATCTTCCAGAGGCTGCATCGCTCCGGCGACATCTTTGAGCCACGACGCGGATTCTTCAAACGGATGTGAACATGGACGACCAAACGACCAAGCAGCAGCAAGCTCAACGCCAAATCGCGATGAAGACATCGATCGCGGCGATCAAGCAGGGAGCATTCATCGCAAAGGACGGATGGGAGCCGCACGTCGTGCAGACAGAAGGCGTGCAGATTGCAAGAGTGAACCTCATCGGCGTCATCGTCGCAAAGCAGGCGCAGAACCCGACGCTCAACTACGGACATGCCATCCTTGACGATGGGTCGGATAGGATAATTCTCCGCTCATTTAGCGACACGCAGATATTTGCGGGCACCAACGTCGGCGATGTGTGCCTCATCATCGGCCGGCCACGCGAGTATGGCCAGGAGATTTATGTCGTCCCCGAGATCGTGCGCCGTCTTGACGATCCGGCGTGGCTTTCCTTGCGTGCGCTTGAACTTGCCCAGATCGGGCAGCAACGAAGGCGTGTCGCAAATCTCGAGCAGCAAGCCTCTGACAACATCCCCCTTCACAGCATGCAGAAAAGAGACGCGCAGGACAAAGCGCTATGGAGAAACGAAGCTTTGCAGAGTTCATCGCAGAAAAATAATGAAAGGCCTGCTGCACAGCGCATCTTTGGCGAGGCAGATGTTCTGCGTATGATCCGCAGCCTTGATGATGGAAATGGGGTCAAAATCGAGAAGCTCATCGACTCCTGTCCGGATGAAGCAACAGAGCACGCCGTCCACCTCCTTTTAGAGAAGGGCGATATCTTTGAGATCCGTCCGGGAATCATAAAAATTCTTGAGTAGGCAGGATACAGAAAGCAAGTCGACGCCGATATGCCTTATATGAAGAGCCTTGGTGTGACAAATGCCTCGATGATTCCGGCAAGAAACAAGAGCCCAAGTGCAAGAAGCATAAGGTCGGCTACGTCAAAAAGTACGCGCTCAAATTTTCTTGTCCGGATATCATTGCGGATTACTGCGGCGCTAATGATACCCCCGGCAAGGCCGCCTATAAAGTAAGCGAGGATCTCAGGGATGCCGTGCACCATGTAGCGCAAAAGGCCAAGAGAGAACACGTGGAAATACGCGGCAGCTTTTGCAAAGCCAAGCGCACTTGCATATGCACCCATGTTCGACCGCACAAAGGTTCCAAGCGCGACAGCAATGACGGACGCGTTCCACGTGAGAATAAAAATCGCCCCGGCACCATAGAAAAAAGCAAAGAGGATGCAAAACGCAAGCACCTTGACATTGTTAAAAAAGATGAGGCCAAACAGATTCGCATTTGCAGCCCACCCGGAAACGGCATTCATATTGATATTCTTAATCGTTTCAATCTGAATCGAGAAAAGATTCACGCCAGTGTCGGCAGGCAGGAAGATGTACCATAAAGAGAATGCCATGACAATGCCAAGGAACAAAAACATAAAAAAAGCAAGAGCAGATGCATGCTCCTTGAGGAGAGCCGGCTCAGCAAGGCCAACCATATCCTTTTTTTCCTCCACAAGAATGGTCCGGTACATCAGAGGGATGGATGCGGATACGGTCAAAAAGACGGCCACGATGCCAGCAAGCGCATCAAAGATATGGATTGAGAAGAAAATCGCAATCGATGCGTAAAGGAGCCCGATGAAAAAAAGTTCCCATGGCTTTTTTTTCGCCTGCCATGGACTGATGAGGCTTTCCAGAACCATTGATTTATAAATAACTAGAGCCTATATAAAATTTTCTACGCACACGCTTTAACATCTTCACTTTATTTTCATATGAGATGCAAATACGGGCTCTGTCCTGAATCTTGGGGTACTGCTGTCAAAAACCGCGTATTGTTACTATTGATGATAGGTGGTTTTTGATTATGCCAGAAATCGCGGTCAATTATGTCATGGCGATTTCTGACACATCATTTTTTATGCGAACAGAGCGCAGCAGTGCCCCTCATTTCACTTTTAGGACAGGGCCGCAAATACACAAAAATTTATAAAGGCGCATAATCGCCGCAAGAGCATGGATACGACATATGAGCAGATGTTGGATAGGGCTTATGAACAGCTTCCGGACTTCGTCTTTGAGAAACACCGCTTTGAGATCCCCAATGTCCGAGGACACCAGCAGGGAAACCGCACCGTCATTTCGAACTTCAACCAGATCGCCTCCCACCTTGGACGCCAGCCTGCCCACCTGCTTAAGTATCTTCTCAAAGAGCTCGCCACACCGGGGACCATCAAGAACGGTCTTCTCATCGTCGGAACAAAGGTTCCCGCTTCACGGCTCAATGAGAAAATCAAGAAGTATGCTGATGAGTTCGTCTTATGCAGCGAGTGTGGCAAGCCGGACACAAGAATCGAAAAGGAAAAGAATGTCCGGCACCTCAAATGCACGGCGTGTGGCGCAAAGCATGCGATTCGTTCTGCTATCTAGACCCTGTCTTTCTCTTCACTTTAATTTCCCTGTGGCGCAGGAAGCAGGGCGGTCTCTTCTGCGCGTTGAGAAAACTGTGGTTTGGCATCGTTTCGCTGAGGGGCAAACCACTGGCCAAGCCCCGCCTGTTTTTCCTTGTCTTTCCCAAACATGGCCTCTGCGCGCCTGCGAAGAATTTCAAGGACCTGGCGCAGGTAGGGTGGCAGATTATACTTTTCTGCAAGGCTAATCGAAGGGCCCAAATACTTGAGAACGGATCCTTCCGTGATCGTGAAAATGATTTTGCCGGAGCATACCATGCACTTGCCCATGAGTGGCGGACGCCGGAATTTTGTGTTGCATTTCACGCACCGGAATTGTTGCATCGAGAACTTCCGCAAATTCCCTTTAATATCCTTAAGGAAGTGCTTTTCGATGACCAGGCGCGCAACATCGGATTCGTCAACAGCGCAGATGCGCTCGGCAAGAGCCATCTGTCCTTTGAGCTTGTCCTCCATCGAGGGAATCGTCTTATACGCTGAGCAATTCGTGCCTGCGTTGATGTCTTCGGTCTCGTGCGTATATCCCATCCCTTCGTATTGCCCTTCGGTATCGAGACGGCTGCCAAGCTGCTCGACTTTGAACTCAAACGGCTTTTTATATTCAAGCGCCGCCTCGTAGAGTCCTTTTGGGTAGGACCAGACAACATCGAGACCGTGCACTTGATCGTCGACTTCTGCGGGCTTGATGAACGTCGTCAGGACAAGGGGCGCGTCCATTGTCTTTGCGCCTCGCCTGTTGGGGAGGTATTGGCGTGAAAAGTTGAGCAAGGCGTCCATGAGAAGGATCAGGCAGGCCTCGTCGCCGTCGCAGTCCCTGCGCATCGCTGCGTGGAACATGGGGTGGCAGAGCATGCCCTGCGTCTTCGAGTAGCCGATGATGCGCCCGACCGTGCCGGCAGAGATGTGCGGCGCAAGACCGATGATGAGCGCGCCAATCGTGTCCGCTTTTGTCTGGAAGTTGTGGTATGGTTCAAGACCATAAAAGCACACAAGCAGGTCGTCGACAAACCGGCCGATGCGGAAGACCACATCGTCGGCTGGCTCATCAAGAGAGTCGTGTACTGCCGGAAGGATGACATCCTGGGGGAAAAGCTCGACAAGCTGGTCCTGAAAAGCCAGCGGCTTTCCATGGATGTCCTTCTCGTAGCCAAGCTCTTTGAGCTTCTCAAGAGAGGTTCCAATCTCGTGTGGCCGAAAGTGTGTGATTGGAAGCTCGCTCATGTCATAGCGCGTCGTCCCGTCCTTGTTCACATAGACTGTGTGCTTTGCACGCAGGATCCCCTTGGCAAGATGCTCTGGGGTATGGTCCTCATTTGACGTGCCGCGCACCCCTTTGATAAGATCGGGGTATTGGCGCATGCCAAGCCGGGCGAGCGCGGATTGAAAATATCTCTTGATCGGTATCTCGCGCCGTGCATATGGCCGGCACGGTCCATGCGCTGGACACTCCTCTGCATCTTTGTCACCGCATCCTGCGCACACAAATATCCGCTTGGTTGCCTTGCCGCATTGATCGCAGACAGGATATATCGTCTCCTCGTTGCAGGATGCGCAGGCATAGCGTGGAAAATCGCCGGTGACGACCCCTTTCTCGATCGCCGTCTGGAACGACCGGTACACACCCCCCTCATCCCCCACAGGAAAAAGGCAATGGGGGGAACCGCGAAGCTCACGCATCTTCGCTTTCTCCGGCCTGCCCATGCGTCCGCCGATGAACGTCCCAGCCCGGTCGCGGATGCGCACGCTCGAGCAGAGATTGATGAGCTCAAGCGTCGTTTTTCCAGGGTTCTCAGAAACGATGCTCGCGATGCGATCTGCTGCAGCATCGGGGTCGCTTGCTGCGCCAAGGCTTTCAAGAAGCGCTTGTGCATGATCCTTTTTAATGACGATGTACTCGTTGTGGACAAGCATGTGCGGAATGCCGATGCATTCCAGCGCGTGCTTGAGCGTGACATTGTTTGGAAGAACTATCTTCGAAACGCTCCCGTCGTCGTCATGCTGGACTTTTGTGCACTTGAGAAGCGCACAGAAAACGAGAAGCTCATCTGGCCTGATTGCGGACCAGAAATAGGAATATTTCGGGTGTAGGGGAACGTCGAACCTTTTGCTAAGCGCGAGCGCAAGCGCTGCTGGCGGGGGCTGCATCGGCCGTATGCATACTGTGTTTCCAATCATCTCTTTGATGGGCACTGCATCTCCCCTGATTGCTGCGGCAGCGTGGGCTGCGAGTGCATCTGTTGTTATAGCGTCTTGGGTATCCTTTCTGATTGCATCCGCAAGCTCGAAGGCGTACCATTCTTCACAATACCCAGCAGGCACAAGGACGTGGCCATTTTGCTCAAAATCGCCGTAATTGAAAAGGATGTCCCCCAAGAAGAGAATCTTGCTGACGTTTGGAAGAAGATGCCTTGCGTGCGCAGCATCCTTGACCTGCACGACCTCTCCGTCGTTAAGCAGGACCGTCGGCGCATCGATTGCGTCGCAAAGCACAATTGAGCATGCCTTGCCTGGGCGCTCTGTCTTTACCTGCGTCCCGACTGCGATATAGTTGTCAAGAAGGATTTGGGTTGCAGGATGGATTGCGGCTGCGCTAAAGC
>CAZRZZ010000016.1:12324-15964 GCA_964604755.1 uncultured Methanosarcinales archaeon
GGTGCCGAGCGCGGCATACAGGCCGGCTACAAGGTCGCTGATGTAGGTATAATTGGGGAGGATGCCTGGCTTTTCATCCTTTTTCTCCTCGCCTTTTGAGTGCGCCTTGATTTTTTTTTGGAGGACTAAGAATTCGTTGAGAAAATCCCACTCAAGGCCAAACTCCTTGCCCCACTTGGAGAGGCGTTTCCACAACTTCTGCGCCTTCTGACAGAGGCCTTCGGCAAGCACAAGGCAGACGCCCCCCCGGATACGATTGTCCTCGATGCGGGGGTTGTCTTTGTAGTTAGACACCTCAAATTTCTCGGTTGGATCTCCACTAATCTCGACGGGAAGGTGGGAAACCATAAATGCGATCTCTTCCTCGCTTGGAAAATACTGGAGATTCGTGACGCGCTCGTGATAGTCAGTGACTTCGGTGACGAATCGCTTCACCTCGTTTTCTGTTGGATCAAACGTGGCGTATCCCATGTTTGTGCGCACGTAGTCTGCGATGATCACGGACACGCTTGCAGCGGTTCCCCCTGCGCCACGGATCGGGCCTGCATAGCAGACGCTAAAGTATTCCCCGCCGTCACGACGCTTCTTGATCTTAAGCTCGATGAATCCCTCGAGAGGGGCTGCGACGATCCCGGATGTCACATATGCCATGCCGCAGCGGATGCCGACCTCCATCGCTTCCCGCTTGTCTTTGAATGTGCAGAATTTCTCTTTTGCCACTTCCTTAGCGATACGAAGACCAACCTCCCAGGCACCCGGCGCATATGCCTTCTCCAGTTCAAGGATACGCGTGGTCATCCCTGACCCGACAAGTTGTGGCGCCGCGATGGAGATGAGGCCTTCTACACGTTCGGCCATGTTGCGTGCAACCGGGATATCGACCCTGTCTTCCGGATCGAGCCGCTTTGCGCGCGCGCTACCTGCAATCTCATACGCGCGCCTAATCCCGGCTTCGATATGATCGAAATAAGACTGGATTTTTGCGCTCGCAGCGACATCCCTCGTCCGCGTGCCAGGTGACTGCACGCCCTGCACGGCACCACCTTTATTTTCCTGCACTGCCTCGGCTTGCGCTTCAGTCATCGCCAAACCTCATCATCTTCATCTGACGTGTGTGAAGATCCACAAGCGGAACCCGTGCCGGCTCCGGCTTGTGCCCGACTTTTTCCTGGAACGCGGTTGTCGCCTGCCAGCAGCTTCCGCTGATAAGGGTGATGTTTCGATAGCTTGACATGACAGCTTTGTGGATGTGCCCGGTGGCGAAGATATCGGGGACCATATCAATGACAAGGGGGTCCTTCTGCGTGTCAGGGATGTACAACGTGCTTGTGTGGGTTGGGGCGAGATGCCGGCGCTGAAGAAGAAACGTCATCAGGAGGTCAATGCGATCATATCCCCCTTTGGCGCGGATCGCATCGATGTTCGCGACGAAGTGGTCAAAGCTGTATCCATGATACATCAGGACGTCAAATCCGGGAAATCCTTCGGACTTGTGAACGTTCACATACGCAGGGTTGCTGACAAGCAGAACGTTCTTAAGCCCATAGAGGGGTTTTGCAAAATCCTCGTCAAGGCGCGGCTGTGGCTCGGCGAGGCGCACTGCATCGTGGTTTCCCGGGCAGATGATGATATGCTTGTCCTTTGGGATGAGGCTGATGAGGCGTGCGAACTCTTCGTATTGCTGATAAATATCTTTGATCATCAGCTCTTTTTCCTGCCCTGGGTAAATCCCGACGCCATCAACAAGGTCTCCTATGATAAAAACATACTTCACCTTCCTTGCGGTTTCGCGTTGTGCATCCGAGCCCGCCTTGCCGCGGATCCACTGGAGAAACTTGTTGAATTCGCTCGCAAGAAAGTTATTGCTGCCCACGTGGACATCAGATAGAAATACGGCATACACTTTATCAGGGGCTTTCTTAAGCTCCTTTGTGACCGGAACATCCGGGAGTATGATGGCGTCGGCAAAAAGGATACCATCCCCCGTCGTACCGGCGACGCCGATGACCTCGTCGAGCACGCACTCCCTTGCGATGACAGCGAGGTCTGGCTTGTTTGATCCGACAAGTACCTTCGCCGTCCCCGTTGGGTCTTCGATAGTGAGGATAATATTCTCATTGCGGGTAACGGCCTTGTCCGTTACGATGCCTATAATCGCGACGAACGACCGAAGCCCCCTGCCTGGGAGCCTGCTGATGGACGTGACGTCAGAAAGCTCACGGCGCGTTTGAAGGATGTTTCGCAAAGCCCTGTACCTGTGGTTGAAGAAGGATATGAAATCCTGAACGCCCCTTTTGTGCGCCTCATCTTCATGGGTAGTGATGATCCTGACTGCACCTTGTGGCGCTCCAGACGACTGGATCGTTTGCATGCCGTCATGGACGGTGCGGGCATCTGGATGCTGCTTAGGGGTGTCTTGTGATGCTGGTGGGATGGTTTTTGGCTGCTGTACCTGGTGCGGTGCGGATCGCGGCTGTCTTTCCGGGGGTTGCTGTTGTGTGATGATGGGCTGTGGAATACGTGCGCTTGTGAGGAGACGAAGAAACCCCTTGTATTGTGTGGCATCGTTTGTTATCTCCAGTGCCGCTCTTGTGCTCTCAAGATCCACCCAGTTCACCCGGAGGTCTGGCTCTCCGACCAGATGTTCCTTGACGTCTTTGTTGAGGTAGACAAGTGCCGATGCGCCGGCCTCTTCAACCGTCTGGCAAAGCTGTGTTACTTCTTCGTCCGTCGTCACTTCTTCCAGGAGGTCTTCGCTGACAAGGAAGTTTCGCTCGATGAAGCGCTGAATGATCCTGCGTTTCTGCGTCGTCGCTAGCGTCCCGCCCGTGGCGCTGCTTGAATGGGCTGGTGTGGTGGTTTTAGTCATCGACACTGCCCTCTTCCTTTTCTATGTGTGCGACGATCTTCTCGACAAGGTCTTTGGAGAGGTGTATGGAGATTTCACGGGTCCTCCCATATCTCCCTTTGGAAGTTACTTTGGCGCTAATGACACCAAGCATATCAAGTTCGCCAATGATGTCGGAGACGCGCCGTTGGGTGAGCGGGCGGAGCGCAAGCCGCTCGCAGAGCTTCGTGTATGTATCATAGATGTCCCCTGTTGAGATGGGGGCCGCGCTTGTGCGCGCATGGAGGATGATAGCATAGAGTGTCGTCTGTGTCTGCCTTGGCTGGGCCTCGATAATGTCGAGTATGCGTTCCCTCTCCATGCGCCCTTCTGCGTTGTCGACGTGGATGATAGCGATGCGCTCTGCCCCTTCCCGTTCAGCAAGCTCCGCGGCGACCCGGAGAAGCTCGATTGCCCGTCTCACATCCCCATGGTCTCTTGCGGCGAAAGCCGCACATTTTTCGATGACCCCCGCGTCGATGGATCCCTGGCGGAACGCGAGCGTCGCCCTTGTGCGCAGGATGTCCTGGATCTGAATGGCATTATACGAGGGGAAGAAAAGCTCCTCTTCCGAAAGAGAGCTCTTGACCCTTGGGCTTAGGTTGTTGATGAATGTCACGTCGTTTGATATGCCAACTATCGCGATCTGCGCATGTTTGAGGTCTGCATTGAGACGGGTGAAATTATAGAGGACATCATCGCCGCATTTCCTGACAAGCTGATCTATCTCGTCAAGAACAAGGAGCACAAGCT
>CAZRZZ010000017.1:0-15790 GCA_964604755.1 uncultured Methanosarcinales archaeon
GCCAAATTTTCCGGCAACCATGGGTTCCATTTAGCTGTTCCTTTCGACGCATTCCCTCCGATGGTGCATGATGCACCGACGAAGGATCTCTTTCCTGAGGCGCCGCGCCGCATCGCGGCGTACCTTAAGGATGTCGTCCGGCATCATCTTGCTAGGGCGATCCTTAAGTTTGAGGATATCAGCAAAGTTGGCAGGCGGTTTGGCAAGTCGTTTGGCGAGCTTGTCCGCGACGGGAGCTTTGATCCTTTTACTATTCTCGAGATTGACACGATTCTTATCTCAAGCCGCCACCTTTATCGGATGCCGTATTCCATCAATGAGAAGTCCGGCCTTGCGAGCGTCCCAATCGAGCCGGGATGCGCAAAAGACTTCGTCCTTGACACGGCAAGGCCGGAGAACGTCACTATCAGTCCCCATATCTTTCTTGACCGCGCAAGCTCAAAGCCCGACGAGGGAAAGCAGCTCATCGTCGCCGCATTCGACCACACACCAAAAATCGAGCAGCAGCGCCAGGAGGGGAAAAAAAAGTATGACGAGTTTGAGGAGTTCCAGAAGGCAGCCCCAAAAGAGCATTTCCCTCCCTGCATGAAGCTTATCCTGGCAGGCCTCCGGGATGGCAAGAAGCGAAGCATGTTCGTGCTCATCAATTTTCTCTCAAGCGTCGGGTACGCTCCTGATGCTATTGATGAGATCCTCCATGAATGGAACAAGCGCAATCCCGAACCATTGCGGGAGGTGCTCCTTGAAGGGCACGTCCGCTACCACAAGTCAAAAAGCAAGTCCGCAAAACCCGTGCTACCGCCAAACTGCAATAACATGATGTATTACAAAGATATGGGAATCTGCCGTCCAGACGGTATCTGTGCAAAGATCAAGAATCCGGTGCATTACGTCCGCCGCAAGGCGTGGATTGGTGCTTTAGCGGCAAAAACCAAGGTGAAGGAAACGAAAAATGATTCTGCCACAACGCCACGTGGTGTAAAAAACCAACGATCCTCGTCGGAGCGAGAAGATGCACCAAAGCCCGAGCCACCACAACCTTTATAAACCCCCTACTTTTTCTTGAAACTCTCACAACACATATTGTATTTGAACGAGTCATTCAATGTTTAAATACGGGGAGACCTAAACACGCCTGGGCTGGCACAACCGCTTCAGTACACCGTTTAGGAACGTTCGTGCGTTCTATTTTATATGGTACGCCGTCGATACTAACTAAACGAAGCGCGGAGCGCTCTGTGTTCTTGGCGTTGTCGGTCTGACAGTTGGGGTATCATGGCACAAGCAAAACAGCCACGACATGGAAGCATGCAGTTTTGGCCACGCGTTCGAGCTAGGCGGAGCTTTGCACGTGTGCGTACGTGGAAAAAGACAAAGGATGCCATGCTACTTGGCTTTGCCGGCTATAAGGCAGGCATGACACAGGCTGTCGTCACCGACAACCGACCGACATCGCTCACAAAAGGAGAGGACATCGTGGTCCCCGTCACCGTCGTCGAGTGCCCGCCGCTTCGTGTCGTCGGCCTGCGCTGCTACAAGAGCGATGCGTACGGTTCCCGGCCTTCGGTCGAAGTCTGGGCACCGCAGCAAGACAAGTACGTGTCTCGGACTATCGCCGTGCCAAAGAAGAATACCTCCACGTCCCTTGATTCCCTCCAACCATCCGGTTTCTCCTCGATTCGGCTTCTTGTCCACACACAGCCATCCCGTACCACCATTGGGAAGAAGCGTCCTGAAGTCTTTGAAGTCGGCATTGGGGGCAGCGTCGACGGCCAGCTCTCCTTTGCAAAAGAAAAACTCGGCACGGAGATCTCTGTCGCCGACGTGTTCAACGAAGGAGAATTCGTCGACACGCACGTCGTCACAAAAGGCAAAGGGACGCAGGGACCAGTCAGGCGTTTTGGCGTCTCGATTAGGCAGCATAAGAGCGAGAAAACCAAACGCGGTCCAGGAAGCCTTGGTGGATGGTGTGCACAGGGGCACACCATGTACCGCGTCGCGCACGCTGGAAAGATGGGATTCCATCAGCGTTGCGAGCACAACAAGCAGCTGCTCAAGATCGACGACAACACAGCCAATATCAACGTCAAAGGCGGCTTTATCCGTTATGGCAACGTCAAGAGCACTTACGTGCTCTTTCGAGGAAGCGTCGGTGGCCCAAAGAAACGCCTTGTGCGGTTCACCAAACCTCGTCGCCCTCATCCGAAAGCGACGACGGAGGCGCCATCGATCGTTTCGATTAGTACAGCATCTCCTCAAGGACGATAGCCAATTATAATAGCCAAGTGATACCCCATGAAACTCGATGTCATGACAATGGATGCGAAGCTTGGATCCAGACTGGATCTTCCACGCCAGTTTTCCGAAGAGATACGTGGGGACATCATTAAACGCGCTGTCGAGGCGTCTCAGGCGAATTCGCGCCAGCCATATGGGGCTGCAGAACAGGCTGGAAAACGCCATGCAACAAAGCTCTCCCACCGCCGCCGCGACTACAAGACGACGTATGGACATGGCATTTCAAGAACCCCCCGAAAGATACTCTCCCGTCGCGGGACGCGGTTCTTCTGGGTCGGCGCCTTTTCACCAAACACAGTCGGCGGCCGCCGTGCGCACCCTCCAAAGCCAATCAAGGTATGGGCAAAAAAGATAAATATCAAAGAGCGCCGCAAGGCGATCCGCAGTGCAATGAGTGCGACTATGCAAAAGGATCTCGTCGTCGCACGCGGCCATCGGGTTCCTGATGCGTACCCCTTCGTTATCGATTCGTCAGCTGAATCGATCTCCAAGACGAGGGACCTGCGAGCAGCACTCAAGACGCTCGGTCTGCATGACGAGCTTGTCCGCGCAGCGGCAAGGAAGAGCAGAGCCGGCCGCGGTAAGATGCGCGGGCGCCGCAAGCGCACCGTGCGTGGTCCCCTGCTTGTCGTGAGCAAGGCGTGCCCGTTGCAGGATGCGGCAAAGAACCTGCCCGGCATCGATGTGTGCGTCGTCGACCTGCTCAATGCCGACCTGCTTGCGCCAGGCGCAGACGCAGGCCGTCTCACTCTCTTCACGAAGGATGCAATTGAACGCATCGGCAGGGAAGGGCTTTTCCTTCCCGACTACAAGGGTCCTTCGTCACAGAAAAACACGGCCAAGCAGGCGGCAACGCAGGCACCAAAGAAGGGCCACATACAGACGGAAACAAAACAACGGGAGCCTGCCCGGAAGAAGGAAGCAAAAAAATAACGCGTGACCATCAATGGCAGCCATAAAATATCCTCTGTCGACCGAAAAGGGAATCCGCCTGATGGAATCAGAGAACAAGCTCATCTTTGTCGTCGACAAAGGTGCGACAAAGGCGGAAATCAAAGACGAGATCGAGAAGCTCTTTTCAGCCAAGGTCGCCGATGTGAACACGCTCATCACCCGGGGAGAGAAGCGGGCATACGTGCGTCTTCGTCCTGAGACGCCCGCAATCGACGTCGCTACACAGCTTGGCCTCCTCTAAGGGAACAGCAAGCACACAACGAATACATGCGCAACGCATAATCACGATTGACCAATGGGAAAAAATCTTATCCAACAGGCACGCGGAAAGGGTGGCCCGACATATCGGGCACCATCATTTCGATATAAAGGGCGCGCCGCGCACCGCCCCCTCACAGGCCAGGGCGTTTCCTATCAAGGGACGATTCTTGATATCATCCACTGTGCGGGCCATTCCACTCCCCTTGTCGCTGTACGTTTCGAAGACGGTGAGCTTTCCCTTGGTCTTGCACCCGAAGGGATGCGCGTTGGCGATGCGGTCATGTACGGGCCGGGCGTGCCAATCGAGGCAGGCAACACGACGACGCTTGGCGACCTGCCGGAAGGTACGTTCGTGACAAATGTCGAGGGCGTGCCAGGCGATGGGGGCAAGTTCGCACGCGCAGGCGGCGTGTTCGCGCGCGTCCTGAGCAAGACAGGCGACCATGTGCTTGTGCGCCTGCCATCAAAAAAGACACGGGAGTTTAGTGCGGCGTGCCGTGCCACTATCGGCGTGCTCGCCGGAGGGGGCCGTATCGAAAAGCCGCTGCTCAAGGCAGGCACGGCATATTTTAAGATGAAAGCGAAGAACAAGCTCTGGCCTAAGATTGGCGGATCCGCGCAGAACGCGGTCGACCACCCGTTTGGAAACAAACGCACATTGCGAAAGAGTAAGGCACGGCCAGTTGGCCGTAATGCGCCGCCCGGCCGAAAGGTGGGCATGATCGCGGCACGACGCACGGGCCGCAAAACAGGACGGAGCAAAACTACAGGATTGTAGCATAATCGGCTGGACGTACCATGGCAAAAAAAGAATTCCACTACCGGGGAAGGACGCTCGAGGAGCTCCAAAGGATGGGCATCAAAGAGCTCATCGATCTTTTGCCCTCCCGCTCCCGCCGCTCTCTCAAACGCGGCTTGTCCCATCGGCAAAAAAAGCTCCTTGGGCGCATCGAAGCAGGAAATCCAAAACTTCGCACGCACGCGCGCGATATGGTTGTGCTGCCCGTGATGGTAGGCAAGACAATTTCAGTCCATAATGGCAAAGAGTTCGTCAATATCAACATTCAACCGGAGATGATAGGGCATATGCTTGGCGAATTCGCGGAGTCCCGAAAGCGCGTCACGCACAATGCACCAGGGATCGGCGCGACGAAATCCAGCGCAGGAGCAGCAACTGCACGTTAACGCGGACTATACGGTGGAAAACTAAAAAAACGATTACCAACCATGGCACAACATACCTATGCATACCAATCATGGAAACCAGAGACGATGGCGCGCGCTGTAGGCCGTGACCTCTCCATCTCGACAAAGGACTCCGTCGAGATATGCCTTCAGCTCCACAAAAAGAGCCTTGCCAATGCAAAGAGCATGCTCACCGACGCTATCGCGATGCGCAAGGCTATTCCACTCCGCCGCTTCAACAAGAAAGTCCCCCACCGGAAAGTGATTGGTCCAGGCAGGTATCTGTGCAGCGCGGCACGAGCGATTCTTCGTGTCATCGAGAACCTCGAGGCGAATGCGCAGCAAAAAGGGCTTTCCACGGCGGACCTTATGGTTGTGCACGCATGCGCACACAAGGCCTCCTGGCCGTTTCGGGCATCTCGCCACCGCGGGCGCCAGATGAAGCGCACGCATGTCGAGATTGTCTGTGAGGAGAAGGCAGCAAAAAAACCTGAGGGCCGCGCAGACAGGACTGCAAAAGTAACGCAAGAGGAGAAGGCGCCGGCGGTGGAGCGAGCCAAAAAACCACAGGGCACGTCAAGTACATCTGAGATGCAGAGCCAAAAGCAGGCCAAGGCCCATGATCATAACCAATACTCACAGCCATCCCCCGTAAAAGAGGCCGTCCAATGATCGAGAGAAAAATTGTTGCACAACGGATCAAGGAATTCCAAGTTGAGGATTTCATCAGGCAAAGCCTGCGCAATAGCGGACACAGCCACACCAAGATCCAGCGCACACCTCTTGGCGAGAAGATTATCATCCACGCATCCCGCCCCGGGATTATCGTCGGCCGCAAGGGGCAGAACATCAAGAAACTCACGGCAACCCTCAAAAAGCGCTTCGACCTTGAAAACCCGCAGATCGAGATCGCCGAGATTCCGAATGTGAATCTTGACGCGCAGGTTGTCTCTGAACGCATCGCTGCGAGCATCGAACGTTTTGGGATCTCGAGATTCAAGGGCGTTGCTCATCGTGCGCTGCAGGACGTGATGGCTGCAGGTGCGCTTGGCGTCGAGGTGTTCATATCAGGCAAGGTTCCAAGCCAGCGGGCCCGCACGTGGCGGTTTTACGAGGGCTACCTTAAGAAATGCGGTGACATCGCGCTTACCGGCGTGGATATGGCGTATGCGACGGCAAAACTCAAATCCGGCGTCGTCGGCATCAAAGTGAAGATCATGCCGCCGACAACAAAACTTCCAGACGATATCGAAGTGATCAGCGGGCCGTTCGAAGAGGTCACCACGGAGGCGAAACCGGAAAAAAGCAAGGCGCCAAAGAGGCCGGCAAAAAAATCAACACGAAAGTCAGAAGAGAAAATCGTAGGGGGCGAAAATCCCTCTGCTGCAGGGACTTCAACAAAAAAAGAGCGTCCAACCACAAAGAAAGTCCCCTCTAGCGGGAAGCTGCCAGAAAAAAATGCAGAATCCCCTGCCGAGGAGAGCGCAAAAGGTGTGGATGAGAGTGACAAAATCGATTCAGGCAATAATCCGTGATCAACGTGATGCGCGCATTCAAAGAACTGGAAAACCTTTCCGATGCGGACCTTAGCAGAAAACGGGCCGAGCTTGAGCTTGAGCTTGTCAAGCTGCGTGCACAGGTCGCAACCGGCACAGCGCCAAAAAACACGATGCAGGTGCGACGTAGCCGCCGCACGATCGCGCGC
Organism: uncultured Methanosarcinales archaeon; assembly: GCA_964604755.1. GTDB lineage: Archaea > Nanobdellota > Nanobdellia > Woesearchaeales > UBA12501 > CAZRZZ01. Next base: position 6,404 of record CAZRZZ010000017.1, read on the forward strand.
ATCCTTACGCTCAAGCGACAACGGGAGCTTGCCTCTCTCAAAGGCGGGCAACCAGAAATAAGGGGGAGGAACAAAAAGCATGAGTGAGATCTGCTCTACATGCGGCCTTCCCATCGACCTTTGCGTTTGCGAGTCAATCGCAAAGGAAAGCCAGCGCATCCTCGTCAAGGCAGAAAAGCGCAAATTCGGCAAGATGTATACTGTCGTCGAGGGCATCGACGAGAGGGAAATCGACCTCAAAGACCTCCTCAAAAGGCTCAAGAACAAGTTTGCCTGCGGCGGGACTGCCAAAGGGGGCATTATCGAGCTTCAAGGCGACCATACCAGGTGGGTCAAGGAAGCCCTCGTATCCATGGGATTTTCCCCAGAGACGATCGATGTCAAATAAATTGACCAAAGCAAAATGAAAGCAAAATGAAGATGGCAGCAGGCCCGCTGGAAAGGACGCTCATCGGCCTTGGCGTACGCGTCATCAGTTCGGCACACCAAAATGACGCCGACCTTGCCGGCACCGTCGTCGATGAAACACGTGACACAATCGTCATCGACGAAACGGCACGAAGGCGCATCCGCAAGAAGGGCATTGTCCTCGAGGTTGATGTCCGGGGGACGAGGATCAGGCTCAAGGGCGTCGATCTGGCGGGACTACCAGAAGAACGCATCAAGAGGATTCGGTGAACACACATTGGCAGAGAAAAAATCAGGAAACAGCCAGCCCGTCACGGGGCACGGAAGGATTGTAACGGCAACTGTCCTTAACGCACGGGCGCAGAAGACGGCGACCGTATTTTGGGATAGACGTGTCTATGTCCAAAAGTTCGAGCGCTATCTCAAGAAGCGCACAAAACTGCAAGTCCATAATCCAGTGGAGATCAATGCGCAGCCAGGAGACCTGGTCCGCATCCAGCAGACAAGGCCGCTGAGCAAGACAAAACATTTTGTCATCATAGAGCGGCAGAGCGGGGCAGGCGAGCGCGTGACGCAAGACCTGACGATCCGCGAGCGCAAGCAAGACAGGAAAACCACTACACAGGACGCAGCGTCAGAGAAGAAAAAGGACCATAAGAAAAAGCAAGAAGCTAAGGGTTAAGGGACACCATGCTAGCGATCAAAAGCAAGACGGTCAGGGGCATTCCGGTTGGATGCATGCTCGAGACATGCGACAACTCCGGCGCAAAGCTTGTGAAAGTCTTCGCTGTCAAAGGCCATAAAACACGCAAAGGGCGTATTCAGGCCGCAAGCATCGGAGATCTCGTGCAGGTCGCCGTCAAGAAGGGTAAACCTGACGTTCGAAGTAAGGTCATGTTTGGCGTCATCGTACGCCAGAAAAAAGAATATCGACGCACAAACGGCATGCGCGTGAAATTTGAGGACAATTCAATTGTGATACTCAAGGATGATAAGGGAAACCCGAAGGGAACGATCTTGAAGGGCCCAATCGCAAAAGAGGTATGTGAGCGATGGCCGGCGATTGCAAAGATCGCAAGCGTTATCGTATAAAATTATGACCCAATCACAAACCCCTGTTCCAAAAAACAAACAAAAAAACAAAAGATAGCAAACATGAAACATGCATGGGCACGGACGTGGAAGACAAGCTCGCAGCCGCGCAAGCAGCGCAAGTTCGCCTTCAATGCTCCTGATCATCGACGGCGAAAGCTCCTCTCAGTCCACCTAAGTTCCGAGCTTCGGAAAAAGCACGGCATGCGCTCCCTTCCCTTGCGCGTTGGTGATACTATAAAGATCTTGCGAGGAGACGCAAAAGGCAGGACAGGCAAAGTTGAGCGTGTCGATAGCGGATCGTTTCGCATCCAGATCGCAGGCTTGGAGGTCAGCAAAAAAGACGGCTCAAAATCGCCACTGCTTATCTCGCCAAGCAATGTTATCGCGACCGATCTTGTCTCATCCGACAAGCGGCGTTTCAAGAATATCGCAGGACAGCCGGTAAAGAAGCAGGTGTCGCCGCAGGCACAAGCAAAAGAGCAATGAAAGAAATGAAGGAATAATCACTGATCGACCATGACCAAGAACCATCTCAAACGGATCGCCGTTCCCAAAACCTGGAAGCTTGAGCGAAAGCAGAACCGCTATATCACCCGAGCATATCCCGGCGCGCACCAATTGGGATATGCTCTTGCGCTGTCCGTTGTCATGCGCAACCTCATCAAATGCGTCAAGACACGAAAGGAGGCAAAATACGTGCTCACGAACACGCAGGTCCTCATCGATGGCTCACGCGTCCAAGACGACAAAACCCCCGTTGGTTTTATGGATGTTATCACGTTCACGCAAACCAACGAATCGTTTCGTCTTGTGCTCGACACGTTTGGCTGCCTCAAAGCGATTGCAATCAAGCCGGAAGAGAAAAAGAAGAAACCAAGCCGCATCTTTGGCAAGACGATTGTCGCACGCAAGAAAACCCAATTGAACATGGACGATGGCCGAAATATCTTTGTTGATAAGGATGAGTACAAGGTTGGCGACACGCTTGTGCTCGAGATCCCAGGCCAAAAGATCAGCGAGCGTTTGCCGCTCGAGAAAGGCATGCTCATCTATCTTGTCGCTGGAAAGCACATAGGGGCGGTCGGAAAACTTGCGGATATCTCCGGCACGAAGATCACCGTCAAGACCGACAAGGAAAATTTTGAGACACTCAAGGAATATGCCTTTGTCATCGGAAAGGAAAAACCCTGCATCGCACTCGAGTCAAAATGACCCAGATGAAGATGATCCGGATAGAGAAGCTCACGCTCAACATCGGTGCGGGCAAGAACCCGGACCTGCTCAAGAAAGGAGCAAAGTTGCTAAAAGCAATCACCGGCGTTGAACCTGTCAAGACCGTGACCAAGAAGCGAATCCCAACATGGGGATTGCGTCCTGGGCTTCCGATTGGGTGCATGCTCACGCTGCGAAAAGCGAAGGCGCGGAATGTGCTTGGGAGGCTGCTTGATGCCAGGTCCGGCAAGCTCGCCCAAAGCCAGTTCGACCAGCACGGAAATGTCTCGTTTGGCGTGCACGAATACATCGATATTCCAGGCGTCAAGTACGATCCTGAAATCGGCATCATCGGCCTTCAGGCATGCGTGACGCTCGAGCGGCCAGGATTCCGGATCCGGCGGCGCCGCATCAAGTGCAAGCGGATCCCCCCATCGCACCGCATCACAAAGGATGACGCGGTCAAGTTCATGGAAAAAGAGTTTAATGTTAGCGTCGGTGAGGAACAATGACTTATAGCGATTATAAGAAGGCATTCAAGCAGCTCAAGGAAAAGCCCGTCGTGCTTGCCAAGTACAAAAAGCATAATGCACCAATGAAACGAAGTTGCGGCATCAACCTGCGCCGATGCCGTCATTGCGGACGCACGCGCGCCCACATCCGCAAGTACGGACTCGAAGTCTGCCGCCAGTGCTTCCGGGAGATTGCAACACAGATTGGGTTCAAGAAATACAGCTAACACAAGGAGACAACAATGACACAGAACGATTCGCTCGCAACGGCGCTTTCCCGTATCCTGAATGCAGAACGTGTCAGCAAGGGCACCTGCATGATCAAGCCGATTTCGAAACTGATCACGAACGTCCTTGCCATACTCAAGGATAATCACTATGTCGGGGAAGTCAATAAAATTGAGGACGGGCGAGGCGGGGCATATACGCTGCATCTGCTCGGAAAGATCAACAAGTGCGGCGCAGTCAAGCCGCGCTATCCGCTCCAGCTTGGTGACTATGAAAAGTTCGAGAAACGCTATCTGCTCGCAAGCGGATTTGGCGTGCTCATCGTCTCGACATCCGAAGGGATCATGACGCATGAAGAGGCGAAGAGCAAAAAACTTGGCGGGCGCTTGCTCGCGTACTGCTATTAATCGATGAGACACAAGCGAAGATGAAAATTCCCGTAATGACGATGGACATTGAATTGCCTGAGGGCGTGGCCGCGGCTTTCCAGGATAGCGTGCTTTCCCTGAAGGGCAAAAAGGGAGAGGTATCTCGTGACTTTCGAAATCCGCGAGTCGATTTTCGCACGGAGGGGAACATGATCATCCTCACTGCAAAGAATGCGACTAAACGGGAAAAGACGGCGCTTGGGACCATCTGTGCGCATATCCGCAACATGGTCCGTGGTGTTGCCCAAGGACACACGTATAAGCTTAAGATATGCAGCGGACACTTCCCGATGAACGCTAGTGTGAGCGGAAAAGAATTTTCAGTCAAGAATTTCCTTGGCGAGAAGACCCCGCGAAGGCTGCAGCTTCGTGACAATGTTGACGTCAAAATCGATGGCTCTCACATCATCGTGGTAAGCAACAGCAAAGAGCTTGCCGGACAGACGGCTGCCGACATCGAGCAACTCATGCGCGTCAAGGGCCGTGACCGGCGTATTTTCCAGGACGGCATCTACATCATCGAAAAAGACGGAAAACCAATCGAACAATAATCACGTGAACTATCATGGCTGACAAGAGACTGCTCACGCAGCGCATCGCGGCAAAGAAGCGAAAACCACGCTTTGCCCGACAGGACTCTCACAAGAAAGTGAAGCTGGCCATTGGCTGGCGGCGACCAAAAGGCCTGCAATCCAAGCTGCGCCTGCGGCGAAAAGGGCATCGAGCTCATGTGAGCGTGGGCTATGGATCGCCCGCTGCTGTCCGAGGGCTTGACCGCAGTGGTCTTGTTTCCTGCCTTGTGCACACGCCGGCCGAGCTTGAGGCGCTTGACGCCAAGACGCATGGTGTGCTTATCGGCTCAACGGTTGGCATGAAGAGCAAGGTCGCTATCGTCAAGGTAGCGCAGCGCAAGAACCTCACCATCCTCAACGTCAAGGACCCCTCCGCCTTTCTTAAGGCAGTCGAGGACGACCTTTCTTCGCGCAAGGCGTCAAAAGCTAAGAAGCAAAAGGGCGCAAAGGAAAAAGAGAGGGAGTCAAAGGACGTTGCCAGGAAGAAGGAGCAGGAAAAGAAGGTTGGCATCGAAGGGGCAGTAGACGCTGCCGAGAAGAAGGCGCAGGAGAAAAAAGAGCTCGACAAGGTCCTTACGACAAAACAGTAACCGGTAGGCATCACCCACACAAGCATATCATAATCATATCATATCAGAAGGACGATACCAATGGAACTTCGCATGCAACGACGGCTCGCCGCACAGGCACTCAAGTGCAGCCCAAAGAGAGTATGGTTCGACCAGACGAAACTCTCAACGATTAAGGATGCGATCACGAAGGCCGATGTACGCAGCCTCATCAATAGCGGAGTCGTCCAAGAGAAGCCGGCGAAGAGCAACTCAAGGGGACGGGCCCGCGAAACAGCGCGCCAGCGTGTCAAGGGACGCAGGCGTGGCCATGGCAGGCGTAAGGGAATGAAAACCGCTCGCCTGAATGCGAAGGATGCGTGGATGGCACGCGTGCGATTGCAGCGTGAATTCCTTAGGGAACTGCGCACAAAAGGGCATATCACCTCCCACACGCACCGCAGCCTTTACCAAAAGAGCAAAGGCGGCTTCTTCCGAAGCAAGAGGCATATCAAACTCTACATCGACGAACACGACCTTGCGCAAAAACAGGGGTCGACCAACGCATAATCACGTGACATTCAATGGCACAAAAGCAGACATACACCGTCCCATACCGACGAAAACGTGAAGGGAAGACGAACTACAAGAGACGTCTGAATTTGCTCAAGAGCCAGAGCCTGCGTCTTGTCGTCCGTGCGTCTCTCAAGAACATCGTCGTACAGCTTGTCGCCTATGACGAGCGAGGCGACAAAGTCGTCTGTAGTGCGCACTCGCGGGAACTTATCAAGCTTGGCCTTACGGCAGGCAGGGGCAACGTCTGTGCCGCATACCTTGTTGGTCTGATTATCGCCAAAAAGGCCGCCGAAAGAGGGATATCATCTGCAGTCCTTGATATGGGCCTTGCGCCTCCTGTGCCGGGATCGCGCATATTCGCAGTCGTCCGCGGCGCGCGAGAAGGGGGACTTGATATTCCCTGCAACGAAAAGGTCCTTCCAAGCGAGGATCGAGTAGGCGGGCAGCACGTGGCTGCATTCGCGCAGGCCATCAAGCACGACAGGGAGCGATTCGATCGTCAGTTCGGAGCGTATCTCAAGGCAGGCACGAATCCTGAAAAGTATCCTTTGCTTGTTGAAGGCATCAAAAAGAAAATCATGAGCGCATGATACCATGGCAGAAAAACGACACCCAAAGCAGAGCAAACCTTCGCCAAAGGAAGCAAGCGAGCGAGTGACCGAGGGGCAGGACGCAGGCGACGTGGTTATTGACGAGACAGAAACGCTTGTCGACACGAAAGCCACAGAAGAGATATCCCTTAAGCCCATCAATGAAGAGGTCATCGAGAAAGAGGACCGTACCCCGACTGAACATACCCAATGGGAGCCGCGCACGCACATAGGCCACCTTGTCAAGGAAGGCAAGATTACTACAATTGAGCAGATCTTCGATCAAGGCCAACCCATCCTCGAAGCGACAATAACAGATGTCTTGCTCCCAAACCTCGAGACGGACCTGCTCATGATCGGCCAATCGAAGGGAAAATTCGGCGGCGGCGCACGGCGTGTCTTTCGCCAGACACAGAAGAAGACGATGGAAGGTAACAAACCCTCTTTTGCGACGTTCGCCGTCCTTGGAAACAAGAATGGCATCGTCGGTCTTGGCTACGGAAAGGCGCGCGAAACCGTTCCTGCTCGTGAGAAAGCGATCCGGAATGCCAAGATCAATGTTTTCAAGATACGCCGCGGATGCGGTTCATGGCAGTGCGGCTGCAAAGAGCCGCACTCCATCCCCTATATTGTGAGAGGAAAATGCGGCTCTGTCGAGATCGAACTCATCCCCGCCCCAAAAGGAAAGGGGCTTGTCGTCGAGCGAGAATGCCAGAAAATCCTCGCGATGGCAGGCATCAAGGATGTCTGGTCGCGGACAAAAGGACAGACCACAAGCAAAATCAATCTTGTCTTGGCCTGCGAAAAGGCGCTTCGAAACCTTGTGACGACAAAAGTACAACCGCAGCACGTCCAAAACCTTGGAATCACGGAAGGCCAGATCGGTGAAACACATGCCAACGGATAAGCAGGCGGCCACGCCCAGAGTCATGACCAAAAACATGGCATCAGCAAACGCTGGTTACCAGGCGAAAGAAAAGACGCAAGCAAAACGGCAGGGCGTTCCAGGAGATGCTCTGGCTGTTGTACTTGTCCGAGGGCTTATCTGCTCGCGATCTGACATCCGCGACACGCTTGTCATGCTTCGTCTGCTTCGCAAGAATGCGTGTGTGCTCGTGCCAGACACTCCAGGCGTTCGCGGGATGCTTCAGAAGGCAAAGGACTATGTCACGTGGGGAAGGATTGACCAAGGAACCATAGCAAAGCTCGAGTCGCGCGCGAAGGCGGGAGGAGCGGGCGCAAAAGCAGTCTTCCATCTGCATCCTCCACGAAAAGGATTTGGCAGGAAAGGTATCAAGAGAAGCTTTGCGGCAGGCGGGGCGCTTGGTGACCGTGGCGAAAAGATGAACGACCTCTTGCAACGCATGCTCTAGCCCCATGAACCAATCGTGATCAGTAGGTAATCAGTGGTTTTCCCATGACAACGCACAAGAGAAAGAAAGTTACCAAATACCGCGGAAGCAAGACGCACGGCTGCGGATCGATGAAGAAACGTCGCGGCGCAGGCAACCGCGGAGGAAGGGGCAATGCAGGCTCCGGAAAGCGAGCCGACCAGAAGAAGCCTTCTTTTAGCAACGACCCCTATTATTTTGGCAAGTACGGCTTTATAAAGAAAAACCAGGACCTCGTCCGTGCCGTGAGCCTCGCCTATTTCGAGCAAAAGATTAATAAACTCGTCTCCGATAGGAAAGCTATGGTGCATGGGGGGGCATATACTGTCGACTTGTCCGACCTTGGCTTCGACAAGCTGCTGGGGACGGGACGGCTCACAAAGAAGGTGAACTTCTCCTGCGAGCTTGCATCTGTCGGAGCGATCGAGAAGGTTAAGAAGGCAGGCGGCTCCATCAATGTCCGGCGCGCACAGCGAGAAACCGTTGAGCCCAAAGGGCAAGAGGGCTAGCCTTTCCTGATGCCGTAGATGGTGCATTGCCGTGTCAGCATGGAAAAGTATTCTCTCAAACCTTCCTGAAGTTGCGCCTCCAAGCCAGCGCCACCTCTCGTTCCGGGAGAAGCTCAAATGGACAGGGATTATCCTTGTCACGTTTTTCTTTCTTGGGCTCATCCCCCTTTTTGGCCTAGGGCAGAACGCATTGCAGCAGTTTGAGTTTCTCTCGCTCATCCTCGGCGCTGAGTTTGGCTCGATCATCAGTCTTGGCATTGGTCCCCTCGTGACAAGTTCCATCGTGCTGCAGCTGCTCAATGGTTCTGGCATCCTCAAGTTCGACTTGACGACGCCAGATGGCAAAAAGGCATTCCAAGGCGTGCAGAAGCTTCTAAGCTTCTTCTTCATTGTTTTTGAGGCATGCATCTACGTCCTCATGGGGGGTCTTGCGCCGGATGCGGGCTATGCCGGCACGAGCACGTTTGTCCAGCTCGAGCTTATCCTCATCTTTCAGCTTGTGCTTGGTGGTATCCTCATCATGTTCATGGACGAGATCGTCAGCAAGTGGGGCTTTGGCTCAGGCATCAGCCTCTTCATCGCTGCAGGGGTTAGCAAGCAGCTCTTTGTGCGTATCCTAAGCCCCCTTCCATCGCCAACGAATCCGGAGATCCCTTCCGGCGCAATCCCGGCGCTTGTGCAGAGCTTGGCAGGAAATGACCCGATCACTGCCGCGCTCATGATCGCCGGCATCGTTGCGACAATCCTTGTCTTTCTCATCGCTGTGTACACGCAGGCAATGAAAGTCGAGATCCCGCTCTCCTTTGGGCGCGTGCGCGGGCATGGCATCCGATGGCCGCTCGCATTCATCTACACAAGCAACATTCCCGTCATCCTTGTCGCCGCACTCCTTGCCAATATCCAGCTCTGGGCGCAGCTCTTGCAGAACTGGGGGCACCCCTTGTTTGGGCGCATCGGGGCGGGAGGGGTTCCCGAATCCGGTCTTGTCGCATGGGTAAACCCACCCAATATCATCAGCAAAATCATCACGGGAAGCATGACCATCGGGGATGTTGGAGCAGCGACTGTCTACACGATTATTATGATAGTCGGCGCAGTCATCTTCTCCTACTTCTGGGTGCAGACCTCCGGGATGGATGCGCACAGCCAGGCAAAGCAGATGATGGCCTCCGGCCTTCAGATCCCCGGATTTCGAAAAGACCCGCGCATCATGGAGCATCTCTTGCAGCGCTACATCGGACCGCTGACGGTGATGGGAGCAATCACGATAGGCATGCTTGCCGCCCTTGCCGACGTGCTTGGTGCGCTTGTCAATGGA
>CAZRZZ010000018.1:0-1658 GCA_964604755.1 uncultured Methanosarcinales archaeon
GCTGATAACGCTGTACCCAATGCCAAGCAAAAAACCGATGAGCGGCTTTTTCTCAAGCGTCTCCTCGCTGAAGATGCGCTCAAGGACCATTGGTGATCTCCTCATCACGCACTTCTTGCCCTTGTGCCTGCTCTTGACTTGCAGACGAAGGATCTTCGCTTTGAGGTGTCTCTTTTGCGTTAGGCATTGGGGTCCCACCAAGCTCATCATCGACCGGGCCGACTGTATTGATGAATAGTGTGATCAAGAAGACTATCGCCACGACGGAAACTATCGTGATAAGGTATAGGTTTGTCTTATCGTGTTGCATGCTCTACCCTCCACCGCTATTGAAGTAGAGCGTCACAAGGCCAACGATGGCAGCGATGCTGACAATGGCAACGATGTAAAACCCGATCCGCTGGTATCCCATGGGTCACCTCTGGGGCAATTTTGAGATTCAAAATTATAAAAGGTTTACGTTACTACTGATAGCTCGGTTATTTCCTCGAGAAATACTCCACAAGCAGCCGGACGCCCTGCCCTGTTGCGAACTTTGGCACATAATGGCGTTGTTTCTCATACCAGGCGGTTCCGGCGATGTCCAGGTGCGCCCACGCTGTATCTCCGACGAAGTGTGATAAGAAGCACGCGCCGACGATTGTGCCACCATACTTCCCACCGGCGTTTTTGAGGTCAGAGATATCCCCTTTGAGCTCCTCCTTGAGCTCATCGTAGATCGGAAGGCGCCAGATGCGTTCACCTGTGGCTTCGCCTGCCTCAAGAAGGGCATCGCAGAGCTCATTGTCGGTCCCAAGAAGCCCGGCGTAGCACTCTCCAAGCGCGACAAGGCACGCTCCGGTAAGCGTCGCAAGATCAATAATCTTGTCGGGCTTGATCTCGTCGACTGTGTAGGCGAGTGCGTCGGCAAGGATGAGGCGTCCTTCAGCGTCTGTGTTCTCGATCTGCACGGTCTTGCCGTTATATGCGCGATACACGTCGCCCGGCTTGTACGCTTTTGATCCGATCGCGTTCTCACAGGTCGGCACGACGCCGGCGACATTCACCTTCATGCCAAGAGCGGCGAGCGTCTTGATTGTGCCAAGGACGGTCGCAGCACCAGCCATGTCCATGCGCATCGTCTCGATGAATTTTGTCGGTTTGAGGTTGATGCCGCCCGTGTCGAACGTGATGCCCTTGCCGACGATCGCGGTCTTTGTGCTCGTGGTTCCGTCGCCGCCATATTCGAGGATGATGAGACGGGGAGGAGTTGCCGCTCCCTTTCCGACGGCGAGCAGGAGGTTCATGCCTTTTTTCCTGAGGTCTTTCTCATCGAGTATGCGGACCTTGATATTCTTGTGCTCCTTGGCGATCTCCTTTGCCTGTCGCTCAAGCTCAAGCGAAGTCATCACGTCCGCGTTCTCATTGACAAGGTCGCGCACAAAGATCGTGCCCTGGCATGCCGTGTATGCGAATATGGCCGCCTTCTTCACATCATCGATGTGCTTTCCGGAATAAAGGATGGTAAACGACTTGGGGCGGACTTTTGGATTATCCTTGTCTTCGCTTTTGTATTTGTCAAAATCGTAGTCCCCAAGCACGATGCCCTCGGTGATGTTCTCCATGAGCTGCTTGTCCGTGAGCTTCGGCAGCTTCTCCAGAAGGTCGATGCATATTTT
>CAZRZZ010000018.1:1668-7551 GCA_964604755.1 uncultured Methanosarcinales archaeon
GGAAAAGAAGGGTGAAGGAAGATGTCCGAAAGTCCTTTGCTTTCTTGACGACTGCGTTGTATACGCGGCGGACCGTCTCCGCGGAGAGCTTCTCCTCCTCCCCAAAGCCGGCAAGCATGATCCGTTTCGCTTTGATCGCGCTGCCGTTAAGAAAGGTATGCGTGCTATTTTCATCGCCTTTGAAATCGCCCGCGTCTATGATTGCCTTGATTTGCTTGTCCAGCTCGTCGCTTGGCGTCGTGTCCTTCATCGCATCGATGTCTTCCTTTGTGAACGGAAGCACAAGAATCTCATCTTCGATGTCACCAATCTCCTTATCTTTGACATAAATCTGCATCTTGCCCACCTATGATCCTATTCTCTTTTCTGTTTTTTGTCCACAGCCCATAACCTCGTCACTCCTGCTTTTTGAGTGAACAGAGTGTTTAAATAATTAGTGATTCTTTGTTCTTTACGTGGGTGTGCGTTATCATGATGACGGCGCAAAGCTTGTGGTGGTACTTGCATGATTTAGGACAGGCTGATTGGAGAGGGGAAGGCAGCGCTGTCCTGAATGTGCAAAGTAGCGTGCTGCTGCGCTCTGTCTGCATAGGAAAATGATGTGTCAGAAATCGCCAATAGGCAATTGATTTTTGCGTATCTTCGCACGCTCAAGAACCCCCGCCTATTTGTTTAATCAATCATACCACCCGCTTTAGCGTGTCAGAAATCGCCAATAGTCCATTGATTTTTTGCGATTTCTGAGCATGCTCAAGAACCACCTATCAATCTTTTGGAATTGATTCAACTATAGGTGGTTCTTGACAGCAGCACCCTTGAGATTCAGGACAGAGCCGGGGAAGGCGATAGCCTTATATAGAAGCCGGGAATCGCTCGTTTTCCCAAGGAGGTTCTTGAGGGCCGCTTCAGCAGGAGCTATGGAAAAAGCATGGTAATCATTCCAGAAGAGTTTCGGCTTCCCGAGCAGCACGACGTCGTCATGGACACGCTCCGTCTTGACAACAAGATCCAGCTGCTTGAGGGAAACGCGATTGAATGTTGTGCGCGTCTTGTGTTTCTCTTAGCCGGAGCGCTCGCATTCCTGTTTTTGCTTGACATATCCCTGCCAACCCTTGCGCAAGGTATTATGGTCTTCGCAGCGATTGTGGCCGCGGTGTGGTTGACATGGTCATTTCTGTCTTCGTGCAACAAACGAATCACCGATGAAGGCCTTCTTTGGGTCGCCAAGCATGCCCTCTTGCTGTTTGCGCTCATTGTGGTGGTCGCTAGTGTTGCATAAGCTCATCGGAGTTGTCGATCTTTTTGCCGTGGTCGCCGTCATCGCAAGCCCCATCCTCCCGACAAAGCTGATCCTTCTTGCAGGATCGCTTCTGCTCTTCAAAGGCGCATTCTTTGCGCTGCAACGCGACCTCATCAGCATCCTCGATGTCATCTGTGGATTTCTCATCCTTTTTCTTGCCTTTGATGTCTTTAGCACGATCGCGCTCATTGTCGTTGTACTCTTCCTTCTGCAAAAAATATTTTTCACTATGGTTTAATATTCGTATATAATATTCTTATATTATTATATTATATTTTTATTATCTATATATTCTTATAAAAGTTGCCTTAAATACTTAATTTTTGCTTTGCCTCTCGCTTTTGCTGCTATTGTGCTTTGCCATCACTGTATATAGTCAACTATATGTACTCTGGAGTCTTTTCCTCTCCCAACTATGGTGCTTAAGGCGTACGATACGCATTCCTTCTATTTTGGCCATGGGGGTCGCATGTATGGCGGTCTTCCACCGCGGGTGATCAAAGATTGGAAGAAGCGCTCCGACAAGAAACGGCCAGTGCAGCCGGCACAGCTTCCTCTCGAGCTCCCACTACCCGAGCAAGAAGAAGCTCCGCCCCATAGTGATACCGACAAAGGCGACCGCGGCGTGGTGATCATTGATCTCATCGGCGGTTCGCTTGATGATTTCTGCAGCTAAGCTTAAATAGTATCTCTATTCCGGCCGTGCCATGAAACCGGCAAAACCCGTCATTGAACAACCCGTTTTTGAGTATGATCTTGAGATCGATTCAGCAATCGAGAAAATCAAAAAAGAGAATGCACAGTGTGTGTGCATTCAGCTGCCGGACGGACTCAAGGAGAAGGCGAACATCATCGCCGATGCGGTCGAACAGAAGACCGATGCACGTGTCGTCATCTGGGCCGGTTCCTGCTATGGCGCCTGCGACCTGCCGCTTGAGGTGGAGCGCCTTGGCTGTGACCTTCTTATCCAGTGGGGCCATACAGAATGGCGCTACTACAAGTGAGGTAACAGCACTCATATGATGTTCTGCGAACGAAAATATTTATAAACCTCCGTCGATTCGGTTTCTCGACGACAATGGTAACCAAAGAGGTGATGGCATGAGAAAGATTTGTATTATCAACCAGAAAGGCGGGGTCGGCAAGACCACGACAGCAGTAAATCTTGCGTGGGGACTTGCAGAGCAGGGGCGCAAAGTCCTCCTCGTCGATCTTGACGGCCAAGGGAATGTGAGCACCTGCCTTGGCGGTGAATCTTATAAGGACCTTTACGATCTTCTTATCGAGAATGCGGATGCGCATGAATGCATCGCGCATATCCGGGAGAACCTTGACGTCATCAAAAGCAAGGAGAATCTCACGAAGGCAGAGCTGATCATGGTCGGCGAGGCGAGCAGGGAGACCGTCCTTCGGCGCAAGCTTGCCGGCATCAAAGGGTATGATTATGTCATCCTTGACTGCCCGCCGGGCCTTGGGCTTCTGAACCAGAACGCGCTTCTTTACTCAAAAGAGGCCATCATCCCAGCATCGACGGATGTGCTCGGCTTTGATGCGCTGCAAAAGATGATCCAGGCAATCCACATGCTCAATGACGTCTTCGCGCACGATATCCAAATCACGAAGGTCGTGCCGACGCTCTATGATTCGCGAAACAAGGTATGCAAGGATGTGCTCGCGTCGATGCAGAACGAATACTACAGTCTTATCACCGACCCGGTCCATGTCTCAAGCAAGCTTAAGGAAGCTCCGCGCGAGCAGAAAGCGATCTTTGCATATGCACGAGGCAATCGTGCGGCAAAGGACTACGGGCAGCTTGTTACTGTCGTTATCCGCGACGAGCAGAAGTTTGATGTGCAGGCAGCGCCGCAGGAGCGGGCAATCGAAGCACGTGCGGCCTAGCCGGATCTAAGCCATGTTCTTTTCTTTTCTTATCTGCAATGGGATGCCCTTCCGGAGTAACCGAAGCTCAAGAACACTATCCCCTGTCTGCATCCATGCTGTGTAGATGCGTGCAAGGTCTTCGTCGCGATGGTACATCGTCTTGTCAGCGACTTCATTAAGCACGCGCACAATGCCGGGGAATTTGCGCGCAAGCTCACCGTAAACCGGTGCATGCGGGGGGTGCGTTGATCCGGCGAGCGTCTGATATGCCTGCTGTCCCATCTCGACATAATACGTCGAGCTGATACGGCGGCGCAGGAGATGGTCATAGAACATGCCCGTGATCACAAGGGCTGTCTCTCCGATATCCCTCATGAGCTTGTTTCTCTTGTCCGGGTTCTCAAGCGACTTATTGAGGATCTCGACGATAGTGGTGCCAAAATCGTTGTCTGTCTTATCGATATGGACAAGACGATGCGCAAGCAGCGTCGTCACATAGTGCGTGGCAGGATCAGAAACGTCGATATCCTGATGATCAATGCTTTGCGTGATAAGCTCGTAGAAGAAAAGCTCAGCTGACGGAACAACAATAAGCAACGATTCATCCAATAGGCCACCTCTTGGGAGTAGAGAATGCAAAGAAAGTATAAAAGATTTTGTTAATACATCAGAAGTATAGAAGAAAAAGAATGGGCTAAACTCTCTTAGAATTCCTTCTCAAACGATTTGAGAAACGTGCTTGCTGTCTTCTTGAGCCCTTTTGCGGCGTCGGCGAGTGCGGCGCGCGGCTCCTTGCCGCTTGTCTCGACGATGAGGCGCGGGATCCCAATCGACGGGTGCAGCGTCGCAAAGCTTGCGACTTTGACCTTGCTGTCGTTTTGGAGCTCCTTTTTGAGTGCGTTGCACATCGTTGCGTCATAGCCATCAAGGTCCGCAACAAGTCTTGTCTTTGTCTCTTCAAGAACCGTCATCTGCATGGATAACCACCGATGACGCCGAAATAACAGGGTATTTATAAAAGTTTCTGTCTGAAATGATGCAGATCCGCCTTTTCCATGCGCCAGCAGGTCACCTTGATGCGTTTGAGTCGGCGGCGGTGGAAAAGCTGGCTTGCCTTGATTGGGAAGTCGAACTCATAGGAATGGGTGACCTTAAATTGGCGGTCTTCGCAGAGGGCTTTAATGAACGCGCCGGAAGTCGACTTGTGGAAGGAATAAATAACGCGGGCATGGCCAAACGCCGCTTCCAGGAACGCCTTGTCGGCATGTCTTGTGCGCGTCCCAAACGGCGGGTTCTGGACGACCGTATCGACCGGCGTAGCGAATTGTCGAACATCAGCTTGAATGATCTCAAACCCTTCATGAATACCAACATTCTCAAGGTTTTTTCTGAGGATGAATACGGCCTTTTCATCGGTATCGAGGAAGATAACCTTTTTTGCTCCAAGCAGCAATGCTCCAATGCCAAGGATGCCCGTGCCGCAGCCAAGGTCTGCGACGGCCTTGCTTTCGATATCCCCCTTAAGGCAGGCGTTCCAGAGCACATCGGCTGCAATTTCCGAATCCATGGGATACTGTTCTGCAAGGTGGTCCGGCTCGTCAAAGACGGCAAGCCTGGAGAGTTCAACCGCAAGGCGTGCTTTGCTCCTGATCATGTGGCTCGTATGAATGCCCTTCTATTTATGCATGCGCATCGTCTTGTATCATAACCTTCATGCATTGTTTCCTTCTATAAATACAAGTATTAGTATATAGCTTATAGGATCAAAATATCATTATTTTGAGCATCGGAAATATCGGAAACATATGTTTCAGAAAAGAGAAATGCTTAAATAGTTGGAGCATCAGTAAGAAGGAAGCGCAAAAACGCGTGCATCGTCAACCACGACGCAGGAACCATTGAACATTGATCTGTTGTGGCTATATCAGGAGATAGTGATAGCCATATACAAAACAATAAAAACATCGACAACCTGACCCGCCATGGGTTGGGGGGTAGAGACTATGAAGGAACTATCAGCAGACCAGACTACAATTACCGATTTTTCACGCACGATTTCTGACATCCATTCGACCATTAATTCGAACACAAAATCCATTCAGGAAGAGCTTGACGATCATCGCATCTCAATCGATGAGCAGCATGAAGAGCTCCAGCGCGCGCTCAAAGGGCTTGACGAAGTGGACGCGAAGGTCGACAATGCGGTTGAGAAGCTCAATGCGCGCATCGACCGGCTCCAGATGATGCTTGCGCATGCGCTCATGCACAGCATGCTCCACGTCGAGCTTAGTGAGGATGAACAGTTTATTTTTGCCGCGCTCGAGAAGAGCGCAAAGCCAACGCCAATCCAGGAGGTCATGGTCAAGACGGGACTTGGGATTGATGTGATCTTTGTCGCGTGCGAGAAGATGCAGGATAAGGGGATCCCGATCCGAAAAGGGTCACGCGACGGGAAGCCCCATCTTTTCATTGAATCATCATTTTTAGAAGCGCAGCGGCGCAATCGGATTATCCGAATCGATTCTGCTATTGAGCAGAAGATCGGGAATCACCTCTTAGGTGCATACTTCGCCTAGTTTTTGTGACCTTTTGCAACATGCGCGAAAGCAGCGCAGGACCCGGGGCGGAGAATTGGTTGCCGGGCGATCGTCCGGTTTGGGGGTTGGTTGAGGATTTTTTTGTATTTCCTCATTTTTTCTTAT
>CAZRZZ010000018.1:7561-15680 GCA_964604755.1 uncultured Methanosarcinales archaeon
CTCTCCTTTGCGCTGCGGGATCTCGGCTACAGGCATCTCATCATATCCGAAGTCCAGGACGACGAGGCTGCGTCCTTCCCGTTCGATATGCGTTTCTTTTATCGGCGGCAGGGAGATGATGGGCACGCCCATGCCCCTTGTCGGATAGAATGGGCGGGCGGCCGCGCATGATTGAAGCACTCCTCTCACGAACGCGTCACCCGAAGAGAGTTCGTCCGCCGCCACGGACGTGAGTGTCAATCCTTTCTTGTGGAGTCCTCGTGCCACGATCACGTCAATTGAGCTTCCCGAGTGGCAGGAACTGTTTAGGAAGACAAAATTGCCGTTGTGCTCTCTAAGAAGGCAGGCAAGCTCCTCGTAGTAGATTGCGTTCTCGTTATTTATTACCATATAACCGATGTCGCCGTGCCCGATGTAGGTGAGGATGATATTCGTCGGCTCCGTCTTGCTTGGCTTGACAAGAAAGTCGTGCATCTCCTGGAGCGTGGATTCTTGATCACGGTACGCGCATCGTATGACTCTCACTTTTTCGGGAGGGATCTTGACGTTTTCCCGAAAGTGGTTTTCGCACAACTGCGCTGGCTGGAGATGCCGGAATTCATTTCCGCACATGACAAGCGCGTATGTGGGGCGCTGCGCAATCTCTGCGTGGGTTGCCATGGGGCCGGGCGCAGGGGGTATTATATTAACCTTTCCAATGCCTTCCATCTTTTCAGCGCCTCATCCGTCCCATCCCTCACTTTTCCCAATCAAATTTTGGCATCATCCCGATCTGTCGGCATCGCCAAAGATTTGGACATGAGCCGACTTCGTTTTGCCAAGAATCCGACAATGTAACTCTGTCTTCCCAGAACAAAATCGGCTTGTCGCAGAGTCGTCAACATTCCGACAGTTGTCTGAATAAGATAGACCATCGTCGAAAAAATAAAAGCAATCAGAAAAATAGCAAAAAGTTTTAAGCTTCAACAACAAATTCATGTCCTTCGTTGTCGCTCTCCTGAACGTTCCGCTGGGCTGCATCCGCAATCTTTTCGTTCTTAATCTGCCGCTGAAGCTCCCGGATATACTTCTGCGTCAGATCAAGGTTTTGCTGCAGGATGCGCGTCGCCTTCTCGAACGCCTGTTCGATTGTGCTTCCGGAGAGGCGGTATCCGATGATGACCTTGTCGCCGGAGATGAAGCTCATCTTCTCGATGATATTCATCGTCGTCCAGCGACTAAGGTAATCATACATCGTCTGGCGCGCGATGCCGGCATACACGGCCATCTCCTCAACGGTCATCACGGCAAGTTCGGGGCGCTTTTTGCGGTGCGAAAGCTTTGAGCGCTCATAGATCTCTAGCAAGGCCCGATGCATCTTGTCTGTGGCGCCTGCCTTGCGCGGCGCAAGGCCGATGCGCGCGAGCACGATGCGGGCAAGCTCGTCGCTGTCCGTGGTGAGCCCCTGCGGTTCGTGGGTCGTCAATACAAATTTGTGTGCTTTGAATTCCATCACCTCAACATCCTTCTTACGGATCTCCAAAAAAAGACAAGTTGGCGCATCATATCTGCACCTGTGCAGGTATATAAAATTTTGGGATAATAACGGAATTTGTCGTCGTTGAAACTGGATTCTTTTATTTGTGCTAAAAGGTTTTTGCGCATTGTTGGCGCATTTATCAACAACATATATGCATGATAAGTCACCAGGAAAAAGCGAAAGATCATGTTTTTGCTCAAAAATTTTTGTCAAACTTTATTCATTCGCTTTTATTCGCTTATCATGTCTATCCGGATGATGTACCCTATTGAACATCACCTCTGTTTTCTTCATTTCCCAAGTTTTTTTCTCATTCGGCATGTTCCCAGAAGCAGCATTTCTGACCAAAGTGACATATTCTGGGATTATTCCGGACTGGTGGTCCGCGTGCTCCCATCATCGGCGAAATTCTGTCATAATCCCAACATTTTTATCAAAACGAGTTTGGGGGGTTTTCAGCGGAGAATCGGGGGTGAACAAGAGGATAGACAAAAAGTCGACGAAATCGGGGGTTTGCCCGTATGTTCTGGTATCACCCCGACCCGTGCCGGAAGTCTGGGGAATAGGGAACTAGTGTCTGGAAGCTCCTTCCCATGGGAGTTGGGAAAAACAACAAAGGACTGCTAGGAAAATTTAGTCATCGATTAAAATTTTTGTATTCGTATGTTCTTGCATAGTCCCTAATTTTTATACATCATAAGGTAGATGTTCGTAGGGAAACTGCATCAAGTTCTCCTCGATGATGGCGCGCAACTTCCTGATCGCCCCTTCCTTGATCTGGCGGATGCGCTCGCGCGACACTTTGTAATCACGACCGATCTTCTGGAGCGTTTCAGGTTCATGATACGGTTGATCCTTCCTGCCGATGCCAAAGTGGCGTCCAAGAATCTCCCGTTCCCGAGCCGTGAGGGTACCCATCGCTTCAGCGAGGATGTCACCAAGCGACCCTGATGTCATCTTGTCAAAGAAGTCTTCGCCAGTATCAATGCCAAGTTCAATACCTTCCGGGGAGCCATCCCCCGGTGAGACTGCGCCGATCACGTCAAGACGCGAATAAGGACGTTGCGCATGCTCGAACATGCGGATATCCTCCGCACTGGCGCCAAAATGCTCCCCAAGGCGCTCGTAGATCTCATTCTGCAAGTACACGGGGCTTGTGCCGTGCTTGCTGGCAAGTTCGTTTTCGACGCGGCGCTTCTCCCTGGGAAGGGCGGAGTGCATCCTGCGCTTTGCCTTTGTTGTCGTCAAACGCACCGGCTTGCCATGCATGATGACATGCCCTCGTATGTGTGCCTTGATCCAAGCGCCCGCGCAGGTGATGAATCTTGTTCCCCTGTTTGGATCGTACTTGTCCAGGGCCGCAAGAAGGCCGATGTTTCCTTCGTTGATGAGGTCCTCAATGGAAATACCTGGTGTGCGACGCGCATAGAACGCCGCTGCCCGGATCACGTATCGCTGGTTGGAGAGAACAAGCTTCTCGCCTGCGGATCGGTCCCCCGCACGGTAGCGCGCAATCAATTCAAGCTCCTGCTCCCGATCCGGGTACTGTTCACTCTCAAGAACGCGCCGGTATGCAGGGGTCATGGAGGGGAATTTGCCACCCATATAGTAAAGGTGCAGCAGACTCGTAGATAAACCTTCCGCCGCGGACCCCGCCACAAACTTTATATACACATATTCCCCTTTTTGCTCATATTCAGGTGATCATATGGGACGCTATACCGGCATCGTCAAGAGCCTTCCGTCTTCTGGCAAACGTTATGGGTACATTTACAGCCTTGATATTGCAGGGATGGTCCCGTTTGATGCGGCGTCCATAAAGGCCGCAGACGGGGATCTTGTCGAGGGAAGCCGGGTGAGCTTTGAGCAGCGCACAAGCGGAGTCGCCTATAAGATCATCGCATCAAAATCGAAGAATTACAATGCCCTTACACGGCATCATTATGTGCGAGAGCCGCCGACAGGGGGGGGAAATGGTTAAACCGCCACGTTTGTCTGCACGTCTTCTGGCTTTTCAGCAGGGATTTCCTGATTTTGCAAAGGGGCTTCCGCCTGCGTCTGCACATCTGGTATTTTTTGGTTTGGCAAGAGGGTGAGTTTTCGGATCTCACAATTGCGAAGCGGAAAAATCTTATTTAATATGCCACGCAGACCGTTTTGCAGGCGCCTTGAGATCACGTCACCGACAAGCGTCTCGTACGTGACCCTGCTTACCATGCGGCCAAGCTCGGCACGAAAGGCCTTGCGGATTGCGGTACCAACCGAATTATTCGCTTGGTTCTTTGTAATTGCAAAGGGCTTGATGCGCACACCGATGTTGTCCGTCGTCGTGACGATAAAGCTATCCTCGATGCGATCACGCTGGCGGCGTACAAGCCGCTTGATCGCGCTTGGCGTAATCTCAATCTCTTTGACGCGCGTAAACGCCGTGTCCCCCTGAACACGATCGATCTCGAACGTGACTGTCGTTCCGGCCTGCTTCATATCGCGGGTGAGCGTCATAAGGCTCGCCGCAATCGTCCGCCCTTCGAGCATGCCTGCCTCGAGCGCTGGCGTTCTGCCAAGCTCCTGCTCGTTGAACATTTTTGGCGCAAGCACGCGGTGCCAGCGCTTCCTCTTCCACGAATCGACTGTCTTTTGGGCTTTCTTGGCTTTTGCCATGCGTTTGTTTCCGGAAAAACTGATGGTTTATAAATGTTTCCTAGAGGGTCGACGGCCAGCGCCCCGAAGAATGATATATTTGCTATAGGCGCATATATCCTATTTCCTGAATGTATTAATAATCCGAGGCCCTCTTTATTTCTACAAACACCTACCAATGGGGGAGCACATCGCGTCTCTTGACCATTGTTTTGCCATCGCTGTGGGTTGGCTATCAGCGACCGTGGGAGTGTGTGGCGCCGCACTCCCACTCCCCCTTTTCTTTTCTGATACTTTTTTAAACTTGGACGACTCGATGAGTCCAGAGGACACATGGTTCTTGAAGATTATCAGATTGACGCATGGCTGACCATACACAAGGTTGACCCGGACACGGGGCAGGTGCACGCCCATCCCGAGCACCAGATCCTCAATGAAACTGTCTACCTTGATCTGCGCGAAGAGGTCGTCGTTGTCGAACACGATCCGGACGAGCCAATCGCGGTTGTCCAGTACCTGCCAAAAGAGAACAAGTTCTCCATCACCGAAACGCAGGGGTGGCATGACATCATCATGCTCGTCAATGACATCCCGGTCATGAAAGGGCAGACGTTCCCGCTTGACGATCCAAGCCGCATTGACATTGAGATCATCGCACCGGCAAGGAACAAATACGCGAAGTTCTATCACATCACCTTCCATCATCGAAAGGAGACGTTCCTCGAGAAAGTCAGGCATAAGCTTCTGCATTAATTTTGACAACTATCTATCTCTTATTGCATTTATTTAACCTTGACGACGGAGCGTTCTGCAAACCCACGCGGCTCTGTCCTAAAAGTGAAATTAGGGGCACTGCTGCGCTCTGTCTGCATAGGAAAATGATGTGGTTTCCGAGGATCCGGGCTTTCGACGCGGAGCCCGTGCACGCCGCTTGGCAGCAGTGCCCCAAGATTTAGGACAGAGCCAACCCACGCGTTAAGCTTAAATATACGCTACTTGCCATGGGCATGTGCAATGAAAATCATGACGTACAATGTGATGCATGGGGGCGTTGAGCCAGAACCCTCGCGGCTTGAGAAGGTGCTTGGTGTCATCGGTGAGCAAGATGCAGATGTGGTCGGGCTCCAGGAAACAAAACTTACTCGTGGCAGGAACAATGCGCTTGTCTATGCGCTTTGTCAAAGTGGTGCATACCCGCATGACGTCGTATTTGACCGCGATGGGAGGTGGACGTCCGGATCCGCCCTTGTTAGCAGGCCGGCTCCTGCTCTCTCCCGTATCGTTGGCGAGCGCGTGAAGGCTGTCGAGATGAGATTCCAAACCCTTGTTGGAGAGCTCTCCATCTGTAACGCTTATCTTTCACATCTGTGTGAAGATAAACGGGTCCCCGAAATCAAAGAAGTTCTGGAGGATCTTCGGGGAAGGGACATGAGCATCCTTATGGGGGATTTCAACGCGCTCTCCCCGGAAGACAGCATTCCTTCTTCAGCCGTTGCTCATTTCTCGCCGCGCATGAAGGAGAAATATTGCAGGGACGGCAAGCTGTGCTATGACACGATTGAAACCGTCCTTGAGCATGGATATATTGATGTCGGCCTCCGATTCCACACCCCTGGAGAGATAACGGTCAGGCCTGACCTTCAGGTAGGGAGCCACACGCTGCCAGTCCGCATCGATTTCATCTTCGCAAACGACCGCGCCCTCCTCTTCATTCATGATTTTGCACTTGTCCAAGAAGGCACTGCTCGCATCGCATCGGACCATTTCCCCTTTTATGTCACGGTGGACGATGCGCTTTTCAACAAGAAATCAGCAGGAAACAATGACACGCCACATTATTAATACGGTCATCTTCGACATGGACGGGACTATCGCTTTCCGCAATACGCACGATGCCAGCTACGACTCTTTCTTCCGATACATGGGGCTGGAGAAGGAGATGGAGCGCATTACTGAAAAATATCACGATAGCGTGCGCAACGTCATGACACCGGAAAATCACAAACTGCAGTTCACGGAGACGGTCGCTTTGCTCAAAGGAAAAAGTGCCCCCGCCTCTGACGAAGTCTTTTCTTCCATCCCTTACGCGAGGTACTTTCCTGAATTTTGCCAATACCTCTATTCCCGCGGGGTCAACATGGGAATCGTCACTCTGAGTCTTTTATATGCGGCAGATAGGATCAAGGAAGAGAACAATATACGGATCGCGTATGCAAATGACATTCATGTCGAAGACGGACGTTTTACAGGCACAGGAAAGATTCATGTCCTTTTTGGCAGCAAGGGGGATATGGTGAGGAAAGCGTATGAGTCTCTTGGCGGAAGCAAGGAAACAACAGCATACATCGGTGATAGTCTCAATGATGTTGATTGCTGGAACGCTGTCGCTCTTCCTCTCGGCGTGAATTTACATCATCCTGACTGCAAAAAATATGTTCATGATCATTTTGAGGATTTCTATGGGGTGCTGGAATTCTTCAAGAAACATGTGCGATGCGAAAAATCTCCGGGGCCCCGAATATGACCGCCAACCCATTACGTTATAAATATGATCTGGGGGGTGGTGTTTATCTCGAAGCCTTTTCCGTAGATCCTGCATTGAAAGAAGAAGACCTGGCAGACTTGCTTTCTTCGAACGGACAGGCCTCTCAATCAGACGCGAATGATAGCGATGTACGGCATGTCGGCAGCGTCGGACGTTTTGATGATCTTGAAGTTAGAATAAATGTAGTAAATCAATATCAAGTCCCTCGACAACTGCAAGCCTATCGTGATGCGGTCGGAAGAGTGTCGGATGCGAAAGGAAGGTATAACGGTCCGGTTGCTGTTATTGATGGCCCGGTAACTATCCCTTTGCATCTTTTCCAAGCTGGCTATTACAATTTTATTGCAACAAAACTCAAAGCGGTTCCTCATGAGCTTGTACCAGACCAGTATCCGGCCGGAAAGACTATTGAGCAGCTCTTTTATGAGTGGGGAATTGATCGTGAAGAAAGGGCAAGGTACTTGGGCTTTGCACACCTCTTACTCACTGATGGTGGAAAAAAATTGAGTTTTGTTCAACGGGCAAAAGGTATGGCTATCGCTCCAGACTGCATCTCTCTTTCCGGCTCTACGCCGAATCCCGGATTTACAGCCGATTTCAACTTTCAGGATTATTGTAAAAAACACATTCAAGAAGAGATGCAAGAGGAGTTTAACCTGAATGGATCTGAATTTTATTTGGATGGGGTACATTTGTTCGACGACGAAAAAGAAGTTCCGTTTGCTGCCCTGGAAATCACAACACCTCTTCCAACAAGAACGTTGGCGGAAAGGATTTATGGGGACGAGCAGGCAATAAAAGAACATCCTGTTCTTTATTCCATACCGATCGAAGGGGTTGCTCTCTTGCTTGAACGTTTTCCTGTCTTCCCCCCGGTTGCACATGTTTTAAAACACGTAGATAAAATAGGAAGAATAGGAAAATAAGCTAAACATAAGCTACACGAGAATTGCCGAAACCGAATTACCAAAAACGAGTCTACACGTCCAGTTCCTGCACGTCCTTGGCGTGCGTCTCGATGAATTCGCGGCGCGGCTCCACCGCATCGCCCATCAGGATCGTGAATATCTCATCAGCCTCGACGGCGTCCTCGACTGTGATCTGCTTGAGCGTGCGCACGGAGGGGTCCATTGTTGTCTCCCACAGTTGCGCCGCGTTCATCTCACCAAGGCCCTTGTAGCGCTGGATTAACACGTTCTCTTCTCCAAGCTCGCCAACGAGTTTCTCTTTTTGCGCGTCATTGTATACATATTCAACTCGTTTTCCTCTCGCGATCCGATACAAGGGCGGCGTCGCAAGATACACATAGCCCTGCTCGATGAGCGGCCTCATGTGCCGGTAGAAGAGTGTGAGCAAAAGGCATCCAATGTGATTGCCGTCGACGTCTGCGTCCGTCATGATGATAATCTTGTGAT
>CAZRZZ010000019.1:0-15381 GCA_964604755.1 uncultured Methanosarcinales archaeon
GTATAGAATGGACTATTGAATGGATTATTCTTGTTGACGACACCCCAATTCACCGCAACTCCGCAATCAGGGTGGTCCCCGAGGTAGGAATTGTCAAGCACCGCCAGTTGAACCTTCTTCTTCCCAAACCAGCCGGGCTTCACCAAAACCTCACGCTCACGCATATCCACATTCCCATCATACTGCTTTGTCCCAACAAATAACTCATACACCTGATGAACAACCGGATAGATGCGCCGGATGCGCTCGGAAAGAGAAAGCTCCGGCGCAGGGGCACGTGGAGCATACTGGTTCAGCTGCTCGACAAGCGATGCGATCTCGCTGCGGTCCGTGTAAGCACCACGAAGCGATGGAGCCGTCTTTTGTACAAGAGCGCAGGCTAGCTCATGGATAACATCATATCGGATTGGTGCATCGTCGTCGCCCATCGTATACACCTTTTGGTTTTCATCAGGAAAAGCTGCCCTGCTTTACTCGATTGGCGGGACGATCTCGTCCTTGAGAAACTCATTAATGGCGCTCTCGATGAGGTGGCTCTTGTTGCGGAACTCTCGTCTGCGCATGCGCTCGCGGATCTTCATGACGGTCTCCGCGTCCACGGAGATGGATAGTTTGTATTTCATTGTAGGTTCGCCTCCACTGTTTTGCGAATTCCTACCACCTGGTATGGGGAGAGCCTCTTACTTGTATATAAACTTTTCGTCATTTAAGAGTAGTTATATCTTGTCGCTTACTTATAAATCCAATACCTTCAGCTCCATAGGAAAGTTTAAATATAAAATATACTTTAATATTAAAATAAATTGTAAATGGTGAAAAAAAGTGGAAGTTTCAATCACAAAAATGTCGAAAAATGGGCAGGTGGTAATCCCTGCCGAGATCAGAAAAGATGCAGGCATAAAACCATCCACAAAATTCCTCGTCTTCAATGAGGGAGGCAATATTTTGTTAAAGATGATAAGAAAAGAAGCATTGGCGAATGATCTGCATTTACTGGAAAAGATAGGACGAAGTGAAGAGCAAATCAAAGCTGGGAAATTCATAAAAGGAGATACGGTGATGAGCGATGAAGAAATTGATGATCTGTTAATGCGATGACAACATGGAGATCATCTTCTCGGAAGAATTCAAAAGAGATTTTCAGAATATCAAAGATAGAACTACTCGTTTAAGAATTGTCAAGCAACTGAAGAAACTTTCAGAGACTCCAGAAGCAGGAAAACCATTGAAGTACGAATTGAAAAACCATCGTAGCGTGCGGGTTTCTCCGTTTCGCATCATCTACCGCCTGGAAGGGGATAAGATTATTATCAATTGCTTCGATCATCGGAAAGACGTTTATGACTAATTTTGGTGGCGTTGGATATTTTAGAAGGGGGAAAAACAGCGACGGCATTCGTCATTCCTGACTGCTTCCCGGGAGCCCCGCCTCCTGCCGGGACAGATAGTCCTGCAAGACGGCACAGAGACCAGAAAGGGGCACAAAACCGCTTGGATATCCCGCACTATCCAGGCGCTGAAAGGGATGAAAAGTAGCATATGTCGTGATGCCGATGAGAGCACCATCATCGGCCCGAACCACCGCTCCGCCGCTAAATCCCCTCTGAACATATGCTGATGTCAAGGCTGTATCTTCCACCAAAAGGTTGTCATACCGGGCATCCCTTCCTGCATCGGTGACATGCCCGATCTGGTTGAAGGGCATCCCCTCATAAAAACCAAAGACGAAGACCTCCATTCCGACCGATGGCGTCACAAAATCCCGGTTGTACTGCACGGCCTGTGCAGGACCATCCCTATCAATCTTGATGATCGTGAGGTCATGGCGAGGGGAACTGATGACGATGGGGTGCACGATGCGATATTCCCGGCCGTCGTGCGTGCGCACAACGCCGCTGACAAAGTCGTCGATGACATGGTGCGCTGTCACGACATAGCCGTTTTGTGTGAGAATCACCCCGGAGCCGCTTCCCGGCTCACCATTAGAGAATTGTACGTCAACTTCAACGACGCTCTGATAGAGACGCTGCGTGGATGCACGCCGAGGAAAGGATACCATCGGATAATCGCAATAGGCGGTGAGCATCTCAAGATCCGAAGGCGTCATCGGCAGTCGGGAGATGAGCGTCCCGTCCTCTTCGATGATGCCTGCCTGATAGCGGATCGCGTCGAGCTCCCCACGCAGGGTGTCGCGGCGCCGGCGCTCTGCATCAAGCGCCTGCTCAAGCCGCGATGTCTCGACGACACGATCGATGCTCTGATAGGCCATGCCTGCGCCGCCAGTCAGAAGCCCGGCAAAGAACGCTCCATAAAGGGCACGCTTCCACCAGGGCTTTGAAGGATGGAGTATGGATTGCATCCTGGCCGCATCTTCCATCTCTTCACCTTCCCTGAAGAACTCCTCAGAAACGCGATCAAACCCTCCATCCGGGTCATCGGGACCATCTTGGGTCATTGGCCCCCCTCCGTACGTATCTCGAAAGGCGGCACGATCGTAGCATCAATTGTCCGGACAGGTGCGGACCTGTCCGGATGCTTGACGCATTCCATGCACCGCTCGTAGAGCCTGACTTCACGCTCAAGGCCAGCCACATCCTCCCGAACCAGGGTATATTGCCGACGCAGCCGTTCATTTGTCGTCTCATCATAGACAGCAGTCGAGATCTCGCCAAGAAGGCCAAGAGTAAAGATGCAGGCACAGCCAATCTTCAGATAAGATGATACGCGCATAGAAGGAAAGGAAGAAAAAGAAGTATAAAAAATGAGGTGTCCGCTTACATATCCATGCCGCCCATTCCTGGTGGCATGCCGCCTCCCGCGCCGCCCTTGTCGCCCTTGCTGGAGCCAGCAATGACATCATCAATGCGCAGGATCATGATGGCGACTTCGCTTGCGGAGCTGACAGCCTGCGTCTTGATCTTCAGCGGCTCCAGGACGCCGCGCTGGCGCGCGTCCATGACCTTGCCCGTGAATACATCGATGCCTGCCCACGTCTTTCCCGCATCGTGTGCGGCCCGAAGCTCCGCGATCACGTCGATTGGGTCAAGGCCCGCGTTCTCGGCAAGCGTCCGTGGAATGGCCTCCATCGCGGAGGCGAACGCCTGCACCGCAAGCTGCTCGCGGCCGGAGAGACTGTCCGCATACTTGCTTAGCTGGCGGGCAAGCTCGACTTCGGGGGCTCCCGCGCCGCCGACAAGCTTTCCGTGCTGGATCGCCGCGCCCACATCACCGATCGCATCGTCCATCGCGCGCTTGATTTCGTCGACGACGTGCTCGGTTCCGCCGCGGACAAAGACCGTGACGGCCTTTGGGTTCTTGCAGTCGCAGACGAATGTCATCTGGTCGTCGCCCATCTTAACCTCTTCGACAAGGCCGGCCTTGCCAAGGTCTTTTGAAGAGATGTCATCAATATTGGAGACGATCTGACCGCCAGTTGCGCGGGCGAGCGCTTCCATGTCGGACTTCTTGAGCCGCCGTGCAGCGTAGATGCCCTTCTTTGCAAGGAAGTGCTGAGCCATGTCATCAATCCCTTTCTGGCAGAAGAGAACAGTTGCGCCCGTGGCTGCGATCTTATCGACCATGCCGCGCAGCATGCGCTCCTCGCTCTCGAGGAATGCCTGCATCTGGCTTGGATCCGTGATCTGGATCTTTGCGTCAATCTCGGTGTCCTTGATCTCGATTGCTGCATCGACAAGCGCGATCTTCGCGTTCTCGACGCGGCGCGGCATCTGCGAGTGCACGCGTTCCTTGTCGACGACGATGCCATTGATGAGCTCGCTATTCTCGACGGACCCGCCGACTTTCTTCTCAAGTTTGATGTGCTCCGTATCGAGAAGGACCTTGCCATCCTCATCATAGTCGAGGACCTTGCGGACCGCATCAACGCAAAGGTCGGCAAGGTGCTCTTTGCACACCTCGGCGCCCTTGCCCGTCATCGCGGTCATCGCGACCTTCTTGAGCGAGGCCGTGTCCTTTTCGGTGACCGGCTCAGCCATCTTCTACAGGATATCCTGGGCCTTCTCGGCGGCAAGGCGGAAGCCGCGGGCAAGCACGGTCGGATGGATATTGTCATCAAGGAGGGATTCGGCCTTGGCCAAAAGCTCGCCAGCGAGCACGACGGCCGTCGTCGTGCCATCGCCGATCTCGTCCTCTTGTGTCTTTGCGATCTCGACGAGCATCTTTGCTGCCGGATGCTCGATATTCATCTCCTGCAGGATCGTGACGCCGTCATTGGTGACGATGACATCACCAAGGGAGTCGACGATCATCTTGTCCATCCCTTTTGGACCAAGCGTGGTCCGGACGGTCTCCGCCACAAGCTTCGCTGCAGCGATATTGTTGCGCTGCGCGGTCTTGCCCGTCGTGCGCTGCGTGCCTTCCGGCAAAATAAAGATTGGTTGGACCTGTTGGCTCATGTTCTCACCTTGGATTCTCCTTTTTTTGGATTTTTCGGGGGATTACGGTCGTTCCTCTACCCCGCAACATACCTGAGAATATTCTTTCTGAACAGAGGGGTCATATTTAAATGTTGTTGTGGCAGGCGAGGATAAGAACAAAAAAGAATAAAAGGAAGGATTCCAGCAAGGCATGGATGATCATCACCATCTCCGGCAAGCCGGGCTCGGGAAAATCCACGGTCGGCAAGCTCCTCGCCAAGAAATTAGGCTATGAGCACTTCTCGACCGGGGATTTCATGCGCGAGATGGCATCCGAGCGCGGTGTCACCATCCTTGAGCTTAACCGTATGGCGATGTCCGACCCATCTATTGACGATGAGCTTGACCGAAGGCAGGCACACCTTGGCAGGGAGGAAGACGATTTCGTGCTCGATGCCCGCCTTGGCTACCACTTCATCCCGCATTCCTATAAGGTCTTTTTGGATGTGGACCTTGATGTCGCTGCCGCACGCATCGCAAAGGACCACCAGGAAAGCCGCAAGGTCGAAGAAGTCCGCTCAATATCTGAGGCAAAGACCCAAATACGTGCACGCATGCGCGAGGAGACGCGCCGATACCAGAAGCTCTATCATCTCGACCCGTATGACACATCACAGTATAATCTTGTTATTGACACGACAGGTATCTCCATCGAGGAAGTCATTAAAAAAATCCTTACCGGGATGAAAACAAAAAAACGAGCCAAAGGATAAAAAAGGATTACCTGAGTGGCAGATTTTTATTATCTGCGTCTTGGGCGGAAATCTTCAAATCCGCCACGACCTGGTCTTAAGCGGTCTTTGATTCTCTGGAAGAGCGACTTTGCGCGCTGTGGATTTCGTGCAACCATGTAGGAGAGCAAGCCGACGAGCACAAGGAGGATGATACCTACCGTGAGCCAGCCTCTTCGCGATGCCGCACGCCCTGCAGAAGCACCCTGTTCTTCAGCCTCCTCAAAGGATTCTTCAGCGACAGGGATATCCTCAACAGCTACAGCCGCATCCACGTCCTCTTGCGACTCTAAATCTTCTACAACGGGCTTTGCTTCGTACTCAAGAGGCGGCACAGCCGGAACGCTTAGTGGCTCAGCCATCAAGCCGACCTCAAGGGTAATGCGGTTAATGAGTGTCCCTTTAAGTGCGACGGCTACATCTGCATCGCCATCCCCGTCGAGATCGACCTCCCTGGATTCGCCGACTATAAGAGATAGAGGGGCTCCGCCAATATTCATGTCAGCACTTGCCTGCCGGATGATATCGATGCGCAAGCTGTAGTCCTTACCATCGATACGCAGGTAGTTCGTATCAGCTTTCCACAGGGTGATCTCCTGCTTCGCATCGGCCACTGCCTGAATCTTGATGGTGGTGCCGGGGCCGCTACCTCCACCGCCTCCGCCGGATCCCACGGGGGATGGTGACGCGCCGCCCGGTACGTTCGTAACCGCAGAGGCATTTGTCACGTTGCCATCGCTGGTAAAGATGACAAGGCGCGTGGTATTATCCGCGTTGAGATTGCTGTAGGTGAGGTTGTCCGTATAGTTCGTCACATTCACAAAATTGACAAAATCGGTTGGAGCAATGCTCCTATCCACAGTGAGGTTAATCGAAAAGATAAACGATGTGCTTGGAGCAATGGAAAAGATAACCCATGTGCTGTTTGCCGTATCGTTTGCAACAATCGTTGCACCCTGGAATGAGAGGAAACCCTGATTAGTGAAATTATCCCTGACAGTGATATTAAACCCTGTGGTGTTCCCAATATTCGTTACGTTAATCGTATAGTTTACCGGTCCTGAAAAGCTGCTTTGTGTCTTGTTTATGGTAATGTTCGGGCGGCGCGTCTCCACATTGACCGTAGTCGTCGCTGTAGAGTTCGTCGTATTCCCAACACCCGTGAAAGTCGTGAAATTGCAGCTAGCACCAATAGTACAGGGGTTGATATTGCTGGAGAAATTATCGGTATAGTTCGTCACGTTCACCGTGTTGTTAAATGCACGGGTGGCGGGGAAACTCGCACTTCCATTGACGGAAAGGTTGATCGTGAACACAAAGCTCGTTCCATTGTCAAGGAGATGGATGATCCACGTGTTATTGCTAAAGTTCGCGGGCACACTGGCGTTCACGAACGAAAAGTTCTGATCGCCCCTAGGGACTTCAAAAGTGATATTGTCAAAGACTGTTATGTTGTAGGCAGTCATATTGCCGACATTGGACACATTGATCGTAAAGTTCACGCTTGTCGCGTTCCTCACATAGGTGAAACCCGTGGTGTTTGTCTTGACGACCGTGATGTTCGGGCGGCGGTTCTCTACATTTACGGTTGAACGGTTGCTCGCGTTCATGATGCCATTCCCTCCAGATCCCGGCCCTGATCCTGCACCGTCCGTGAAGATGAAACTCGAGCTACCATTCACATTGAAATTCGAATTATTCGTATAATTGACAACACTTAAGTTAACCGCTACCGTCCCGGATGCATTAGTATTAGTCGTAAAGTTCTGGGAGAATACAAAGCTTGTTCCATTCTGAATCTGATAAATGATATACACGAGGAAGGCCCCACCCTCTGTGGCATTCGCGCGCTGCGACGAACTCGCATTCGAAAGGTTTGCGGTTCCATTAATCCTAACCGTCACATTATATGCATCATTGGCACTATCGTCCGGCGTATCACCGGTCGCATTGTTAAGATTTGTCAGGTTTATCGTAAAATTAAGCTGTGAAGGATAATTACTGTTTGTTCCATTATTAGTAGTAAGAGGAACAACGCTGAAATTGGAAATCGAGATGTTCGGCCGGAACGCAGAAGCGAGTGGAACCAAAACAAGGCACAAAAGAACGAGCAGGACAAAGCGAGAGAACCTCATGCTTGCCCTCCACATGCTGCGTCTATCACCATTCACACCCTTCTGTATGAGCAAATATAAAAATATTTGTTACCACTCCAAAATGTCTTTTTGCGTTTTATGGGTGATGCGGGATAAGGCCTTCTCCGATTGCTATGCATACCTTCCGATCGCTTCTTTTGTTGGAATGCCAATGTGGTCCATGTCGCGGAAGCGCTCATTGTAATCAAGGCCAAAGCCGATGACAAAGAGGTCCGGGATCACAAAGCCCACATAGCAGATGGGAAGGTCCCGCGCGGTATCAAGGCGGCGTCCTGGCTTGTCAAGAAGGGTGCAGATGCTCACGTTCACCGCAGGGTCCTTGCGTAAACCGCCAATGTCGTGGACCGTGCGCATCATTGTGAGGCCTGTATCCACGATGTCCTCAATAAGCACGACGTCCGTGATCTCCCGGTCTTCATTGAGCCGGTTTCTGATCGCAGCAAGCTCCGTCTCGTCGATGACGACCTTGCCCGTGGATGTGTTGCCGTGGTAGCTTTTTGCAGTCAATGGCAAAGGGGTGAAACGCACGGATAAACCCTGTGACTCGATGGACTCGGCAATCTCCTGCACAAAACGGCGCGAGCCTTCCCGAAGATAGACAAATAAAGCAGCATTCCGCGAAAACGAAGAAGCAAGCTCACAAGAGATTGCATCGATGCGGCTTCGAATCCGACGGTACGGAAGAAGAATGCCCTCGACCTCCCGGACATACGCGTGCTGAAGCGGCCGGTCGCCATGCAACTGATCTGGTGACAGAAGCGTATATGACTCACGAAGATCTGGCGCATGTCCCATGGAATCTCACTGCTCTTCTCCTATAAAAAAATTGTTGTGCATGACTTCCTATTGCCTTACTCCTGCATGACAACGCTCACACCGGCACTCCTTTGGCCGGCTGGCGGGTAATCAATGATCAGATCATTACCACGGCTCTTATCTTCAAGAGCGAAATGAGTGCCATACGTGGACAATGCCTCTTCCCATGCGCCGGCGTCGTGCAGGTCAAGGCCGGGAAGCGTGATGCCCGCACGGCTGTCAGTGATGCTTATACGAATGGTTGCTGTCTCGTCGGCGGTCTTGTTCGCTAAATACCGCGCGGGCGTGCGAAGCACAATGTCCGTCGTCGCGCCGGCCGTGCCAGGCTCAAGGATGCCGTAACCGAGCGTATGGATGTCAACAGCAGAACCGTCAAGGTCACCATCGCCGTCAAGGTCAACGACGATCGCGTCGCCGGCCGCATTGACAAAGAATTCATACGACGAGCCGGAAAGGGTGAGCGTGCCGCGGCCAAGCCCCGCTGCGTCGATTGCGGTGAACGTGCTAAACCCTGTTGTGGTAAACGTAAGGCGCTTGGCTGCGCGGTCATACTCGATGATCGTACACGTTTCACAAGGCTTGCCATCTTTGTAGATGACCGGCTCTTGCATGTCAATGTTCTCAAGGGTAACGATGGCAGATACATCAAGCTGCGGCGCTTGATCAGCATTGACGGTTACGGTGTTGTGGCTGATAGCAATAAGGGAATCAAGATCAAGGCCCCGCACATCAATCTCCCCGTGGAAGCGTATTTGCGCAGCTCCCTCTTTGCCCACCTTCACATCGGCAATGCGTGAAAGCTCCTCCGGGGAATGCGCAGCAAAGTCGGTTGTCAGCTCAGCGTCAAATGTCTGTGCTTTGGGATGCGCTGGTATGATTTCGGGTGTTTCTGGCTCTGCAGGTAACGCAGGAACAAAAACAGCCTCCTCATCCTGCGCGCACCGCCGGTAGCATGCGACCCTGGCATCGGCGCCCTTCGCATGACAGGTGAGCTTATCGCCCGTCCCCATCGCCTCGTCAAGGCAGGAGGCAAGATCTGCCTCTATGTTCGCATCGCATTCCCTTTTGCAAACTTGCAGAGGTGAAAGAAGTGTCGCATCCACTTCGCTAGCGGGCACGGCATCTGCAGGCGACTCCTGCAGTTTTTCCCCACCTTCTTCTTGCGCCACATCCTCCTCTTTGTCCATGTCTGGGGGCTCTCCAGCAGCATCCGTACCGTCTTGTGGAGTGCCTTCTTCGCCCGTTTCAATTATTCCAGAAGCCTCGGCATATTCTTGCGATTCAGATGATGGTTCGGCAGGAATTTCTCCCTCACTCGCAATGATAGTATCGTCTGATGCCCCCACCATTTTGGCGACCTGATGACTGGTAATCCCGTCGATTGGCACAACAATCCTCTTATAACCCAAGAGCCAGTCAAACAGGAAGAATGCGCCCGTCGGGAAGAGCGCGATGATCTTGTTTCTCCCCGAAAGGTCGGTGAAGACTGCCTTGCCGTCCGCTGTGCCATCAAACTGCAGCACGTGCGTGCTCCCCCTGCCATCGGATCCTTTGGTGACAATGAAATATTCCTTTTCCCCGATTGTATAATCCGACGCATTGGTACCCTCGCGGAAATGCAGATCGTTATCATCATCGCCATAGGCGAGCGTGCTGCCACGCTGGGTCAGAAGAGGAATATCATAGGAGATGCCATTGTTGTTCGTGAACTCAAGGTCGTAGCCGTCGCCGCGCGCGTCGAACTTGATGATGGACGCTCCCCCTGCTTGTCGGCGTGGTGCTGCAAGTCCCCGATCGCCAAGCCCCCCATAGCGCAGATCCCACGCGGCGGAAAGGAGCCCGTAGGGGTTGTTGAGGCTCTCGATAAGTCCCTCTCCGGCCGGAACAAAGACGTCATCGCCCTTTTGGCCTGCCGCCTGCAAGCGATATGTGAACGAGGATATGGTAAAAAAGTCGCCGGAACGCACAGCCTTGATCTTGAGCTTTGAATCGACGATGCGCCGCCCATCGACGCGTACCTCGCTTCGCGTGAATACATCGTCGGTATAATCCGTGTCACGGATGTCAAGGCTGCGCGCGCCAAAGACAAGGTTGACCATATCCTTGCCATCGGCCTCGCTCCCCTCATTTGGAATGATCTCATGGACGATGATCGGAAACTCGCCCTTGATGAGGACTGCCTTCTTCTCGTCAAGCGCGGAGGAGACTTGCCCGTCGACTTGCAGCACGACCTTTGGCGGCGTCGTGTCGGAAATCGTAATGACAGTGACCGTGTAGGTCTTATCATTATGGACAACCGTGTGCCTTTCCCCCTCGGCCATGAGTTTCTTAGCAGGCAAGCCCGAGAGGCGCAGGCGAATAGTGTTCCCATCGATCTTCGCCTGAGTAATGATAAATTCCTGCCCAAGCATCATGATGCGCGCATCTTCAATATCCTCGAGGTGGCCATCCTTTATGCCGCTCTCAAGCCCTTCGTCAAAAATGAGCTGGTACTCGAATAGGTCATCGCCCTTTTTGCAATGCAGCGCATCGCCGACAGCACCCGATTCGTCGCGCTCAAAGCGGACCGCGCACGACTCGATAGGATCCGATGCGGCCGGATCCTTGAAGACGACGTACTGGCTATACGCCGTCCTTCCTTCCTGCGTTACAACCTCGCCTCCCCGGAGCCCCTCCCACTGCTGCGCGGTGAGAGAGCCGTACTCGTCGCCGATGTTCTCGTTTATCTCGATGCCTTCGAGAACAACATTGCCCGTCGATTCGTGCGTCCCAAGCAGGAGCCCAACCATGACGAGCAGGATGAACCCAAGAAGGATACCAAATAACTGATCCGCGTCTATCACCGCACGCATGATTCTGTCCATTGAATCCAGTGTTTTTATACTTTACGGAGTCCGAAATCTTTATATACCCCTTTTCACCACCCCGCACGTGTCCTTCTGGCGAGACGCACTGCAAGCTAGAGGGCGGTAGAACATTCACATCCAGAAAGTGAGTAGAGGGATTACACTCATGACGACGCTCAGGAAAGGGGATTTCATCGAAGTCGACTATACTGGCCGCCTTGCGACAAATGGCGCGGTCTTTGACACGACAAGCGAGGAGCTTGCCAAAAAAGAAGGCATCGCAAACCCGCGCATGGCATATGGGCGAGTCACCATCTGCATCGGTGAGGGCCATCTCATCAAAGGGCTCGACGCACACCTTGAAGGAAAAGAGACCGGCAAGGAGTACGCTGTTGACATCCCTGCTGAGCAGGCGTTTGGAAAGAAGTCCGCACGCCTTGTCGAGCTCATTCCCATCACGAAATTCAAGGCCCAGGGCGTCACTCCGCGGCAGGGGCTTGCCGTGAACGTCGATGGAAAATACGGCGAGGTCAAGCGTGCCGCTGGCGGCCGCGTGCTTGTGGATTTCAACCACCCGCTTGCCGGCCAGGACGTGAACTACACCGTCAACATCCACCGCAAAGTCGACGATCCTGCCGAGCAGGTCAAGGCCGTGCTCGCAATCAGGCTCAATATGCACGACATCGATGTCGATGTCCAAGATGGGAAGGCGACTATCCACGGCGAGGGGCTTGGCAAGCTTCCCGATGAGTTTGTCAGGCACGTATGCACGCAGCTGCGCACGATCATCCCGTCGCTTGAAACAATGGCGTTTGCAGACAAGAAGAGCACGCCGAAGGGTGGAGAAAAGCACAAAGAGAAGAAAGGAGAAGATAAATAGTCTGGAAATAATATTTATATAGAAGTAAACTACGGTGTCCATTAAAAAAAAGGGTGAAAAGAACTCGAAGGGGGAATGGGACAGATGACAAGCTTTTCACAACCTTTTCAGCAGGCACAGCAGACGCACCCCGCACCGCAGATAGTGCAACGGCCTCAACCGCCAATGACAATCAGCCATGCATCGCCGGAGCAGACGCAAAAGCGGCCTCGCAGCGAGATCGACGACGAGCTTGAGCAGCTGCTTGCAGCTCAACGCGCAAAGATCAAGGTCGTCGGATGCGGCGGTGGGGGAAACAATACGATCGACCGCATGACCGAGGTCGGCATCAAAGGTGTCGAGACGATCGCGATCAATACGGATGCGCAGGACCTCCTCTACACGTCGGCTGACCGCAAGGTCCTCATCGGACGCGAGGTCACGCGCGGCATGGGCGCAGGATCCGTGCCGAAGATCGGCGAGGAATCCGCGCGCGAGAACGAGAGTGATATTAAGGAAGCCCTCAAGGGCTCGGACATGGTCTTCATCACGTGCGGCCTTGGCGGCGGGACAGGGACGGGAAGTGCCCCCATCGTCGCAGAGGTCGCAAAGAAGCAGGGTTCGCTCACCGTCGGTGTCGTGACGATGCCGTTTTCCATGGAAGGCCACCGCCGCTATGAGAATGCGGTCATCGGCCTTGAGAAGCTCGAGCAGGTCGTGGACACGCTCATCGTGATCCCAAACGACAAGCTCATCGAGCTTGCCCCGGACCTTCCGCTGCACACGGCGTTCAAGATCGCCGACGAGATCCTCACGAATGCAGTCAAGGGCATCGCGGAGCTTGTGACCCGGGCCGGCCTTGTGAACCTCGACTTTGCCGATATCCGCAGCGTCATGGGCAATGGCGGCGTCGCCCTCATCGGTGTCGGCGAATCGGACACGGAGAGCCGTGCCTCCGAGGCTGTCGAGAAGGCGATCACAAACCCGCTCCTGGACGTGGACATCAGCGGCGCAAATGGAGCGCTTATCAATGTCGCAGGCGGACCGGACATGACACTTGACGAGGCGCGCGAGGTCGTCGAGACGGTCAGCGGACGCCTTGATGACGACGCAAAGGTCATCTGGGGCGCGCTCATCAGCGAAGACCTCAAGAACACCGTGCGCGTGCTCCTCATCATTACCGGCGTGAAAAGCTCGCAGATCTTCGGGCAGAACCGCAAGATCGCAAGCAAGAAAAAAGAAACGATCGAAACCGAGCTTGGCATCGAATTCCTTGACTGACGAGAGCTGGATAAATGAGGATAAAAGCAGATAGATGAAACATGGACCAGGAACCGCAGACACAGCAGGAGAATGTGCGCAATGAAAATGGGCGCGTGAGAGCATGGATTGTATGGCTCTCGTCCTACTGGACAGAGTGCAAGCGCGTGTTGCGCGTCACCAAGAAGCCGACGGGCTTCGAGTTCAAGACGATCGTGAAAGTCTCCGGGCTTGGCATGGCAATCATCGGCATCATCGGATTTTTGCTCCAGTTCGGAAAAGAGATGATCTTTTAGGACGTGAACACACATGACGAAGGCAGACGATACAGACATGATGGATGAGGATACGCAGAAGACCGATACGCCCGACCAAAAAGGGCTCATCTTCGCGCTGCGCACGACGGCGAACCGCGAAGAGCAGGTCATGGATTTCATCATAAGCCACGCAAAAAAGAAAGGACATCAGGTATATGCGGTCGTGCACCCGCACGGCATGCGCGGCTACATCTTCGTCGAGGCGCAAAGCCGCACTGAAGCTGAAGCAGCAGCGCAGGGAATCCCCTATGCGCGCGGTGTTCTGCCAAATCCTGTGGATTATTCCGAGATGGAGCACATGCTCGAGCAGATCAAGGTCGAGGTGAACATCCAGAAAGATGACATCGCCGAAATTATCAGCGGGCCGTTCAAGGGCGAGAAGTGCAAGATCACCCGCGTCGACAAGACCAAGGAAGAGGTTGTCGTCGAGCTTCTGGAAGCGGCTGTCCCGATCCCGATCACGCTCAAGTTCGACGCGATCAAGGTCATCCGAAGAGAGTCGGGCGAGACAGAATAAGACCTTTGATTTTTCTCTCGTTTCTTTTCAGCTTTTTCCCCATTTCATGTGATATCACAGAAGGGGTCAAACGGCTCTGTCCTAAAAGTGAAATGAGGGGCACTGCTGCGCTCTGTCTGCATAGGAAAATGATGTGGTTTCCGAGGATCCGGGCTTTCGACGCGGAGCCCGTGCACGCCGCTTGGCAGCAGTGCCCCAAGATTTAGGACAGAGCCGGGTCAAACAAAAAGTATTTATACCTTCAAGTGGATATTGCCCATCGATGACAAAAGGGGCACCGCGGTCGGTCAAGGCGCAGGAAAAGCAAGGAAATGGTCCTGACATATACACGCCGGCGACGACCGAGGCGTTGTGCAGGACATGCGTCGTGCAGCTTGACGCGGTCAAGCACGCGACGGACATCCCAACCCGCCAGATCGACATTCTCCGCCAGCCCCGCCGCGTCATCAACGTGAATTTTCCTGTCCGCATGGACAATGGCAATGTGCGGATATTCAATGGATATCGCGTACAATATTCACACGCGCGAGGGCCAAGCAAAGGAGGCATCCGCTTTCACCAAAAAGTGGATCTTGAAGAGGTCAAGACGCTCGCGTTCCTGATGAGCCTCAAGTGTGCAGTCATCGACATCCCTTACGGCGGCGCAAAGGGTGGTGTTGTCGTCGACCCAAAGAGCCTCTCGAAAGGTGAGCTTGAGAGAGTAAGCCGTGCGTTCATCCGCGAGATCGCCCCATTCATCGGGCCACAGATCGATATTCCCGCGCCGGATGTGAACACAAACCCGCAGATCATGGCATGGATGTTAGACGAATACGAGCACATCGTCGGCGTCAAGATGCCCGGCGTCATCACGGGAAAACCGCTTGCACTCGGCGGAAGCAAGGGGCGCTTTCAGAGCACAAGCCTTGGCGGCGCGATCGTGATCCGTGAATATACCAAGCGCGAGAAGTGGAAGAAGGGGTGCAGTGTCGCGATCCAGGGCTTTGGCAATGTTGGAAGCAACCTCGCGCGCATCCTCTCCGCGTGGGGATATAAAGTCGTCGCCGTGTCCGACTCGAGCGGCGGCATCTATAAAGCATCAGGCCTTGATATCGACAAGATCGAAGGGCACAAGCAAAAGACCGGCCGCGTGACCGGCTTCAAGGAAGCAAAGGATGTGACCAATGAGGAGCTTCTTGAGCTTCCTGTTGATATTCTCGTCCCGGCCGCGCTGGAGAACGCGGTCCATAAGGATAATGTGAACAAAATCAGGGCCAGCGTCATCGTTGAGCTTGCCAATGCGCCAGTGACGCCGGAGGCAGACCTTATTCTTACAAAACGCAAGATTCCCGTGATTCCTGACATCCTTGCGAATGCAGGGGGCGTTTTGGTGAGTTATTTTGAGTGGATCCAGAACCTGTCTCTTATACACATCTCCGAGCCCACGAGACTAGGCATGATCTC
>CAZRZZ010000020.1:0-14994 GCA_964604755.1 uncultured Methanosarcinales archaeon
TTATTATTTCCGCGCACGGTAAAGTACTCGACTGCTGCATCAAGAGCGACCGCATCATGCCCCTTTGGCGTCCCTTCGACTATCGGAATGCCTGGCGCCATCACCCGCTTGTTGACAAGCGCGATCGGGCCTTTGGTCGTGAGTGCACGATGGATGCGCCAATACAATCCATCAAGGCATTCGCCAGATCCTTCAAAGACCGTCATGTTCTGGCCGCGCAACGTCTTTGCGACATCGAATCCCTTCATGTATCGGCTTGAGTGGCCTGCGATCGTCACGTCATTGTCGTCGATGAGGACCTTGACATCGAGTCCGTAGGAAACCGCGAATCGTGCCGCCTCGGCATCGCTTCCTTCCTGGAGGGACCCGTCGCTTGAGAAAAGAACGACCGTTTTATCCGGATTGCCAAGCGCGACGCCATTGACATATCCCCAAAGGTGACCAAGGCGGCCGGAGCTAAACTCAATGCCCGGAGTGAAACCACGTTCCGGATGTCCGGGGAGTTTGCTGCCAAACTCACGGTAGTCCAGAAGCTTCTCGAGAGGGATATGGCCTCCCAGCGCGGCCATGACATACTGGATCGCGACGCGATGCCCTGCAGCATCAAAGAGAACAGGATAGATGGATTCCTCGCTGCGCATGAAGCCGTCGACGATGAGAACCTCCGGCGCGATGTCATACGCACCACCGGTATGTCCGCCAATTCCCCTCGCGCCCGCATATGCAGCCATAAGGACAATCGAGTCGCGCACGAAACGGATATTTAATTCGAGCTGCAATCTCTTGTCTGAATAGAGAGAGCCCTCCGAAAAGGAGAACGTCAACGGTTTATACGCCGCGGCGTCAATGGGAAACCCCATGAAGAGCAAGAGAGAGAAGGTGTATAAAAATATAGTTGTAATGCAAGTAAATCGTATTTAGTCCAGGCTCAGCCGGTAGTACCACACGGCAAGCACACCGAAGATGACAACGATGAAGC
The DNA here is from genome assembly GCA_964604755.1 of uncultured Methanosarcinales archaeon. Classification (GTDB taxonomy): domain Archaea; phylum Nanobdellota; class Nanobdellia; order Woesearchaeales; family UBA12501; genus CAZRZZ01. The sequence continues at coordinate 980 of CAZRZZ010000020.1, forward strand.
CGCTTGCGGTAATCGGAAGCACGACGTCATCGACGATGACAGTGAATCCTGTGACAAAACGGACAAGGTGCAGGAGGGCGATAATGCCAAGGATGATGCTTGCGATGCGAAGCGCACGGCGGTCCCGCATAAGCTGTGCGTAGATGCCGGGCTTTGTCCTGCCCGACGCTGACGCTGCTGGCACAGAGCGTAAGGGACGGGGTATACCTCTGTCCGGCGCCGCCTGCGGCGATGGCGTGCCATGCTTGCGTACCATCTCTTCGGCCTTTGCAGCTGGCTTTTTTGGGGACATTATCCTTGTCGCCTTGCGGCCGCGTGCAGCCTTTTTCCGTGCTGATGTGCGCTTTGCCATATCGTTGCCTCCAGATTGTGCATGAAAAGGTTTTCTTATATATACTTTATGATTTTTGCTCGGGAAAATCGATGGAGAGGCGACAGTTTGCCCCTTCTGTGTTCTCAGCCTGGATCCCCTCATCTGCCATGGTGAAACCGCATTTTTGATAAAATTCAAGCACCCCATATTTGAGCATCGTCGCAACCCACATCTTCACGCACCCATGATTTTGTGCATACTTTTTTGCAAATTCGACAAGCTCTCGTCCAATCCCCTGCCGTTGAAATGAAGTGCGCACGGCGATGGAGTCAATATAACACCGGTGGATGCCCCATTCGATGCTCAGGCAGACAGCGCCAGCGACATCCTCTTGTCGTCGCTTGATATAGATCCTCCCATTTGAAACCTGCTCCCCAACCCATTCCTGGCTATAAAATTTGGAGACAAGACGCCATCCAATGTCAAGGACCTTGTTGACCTCGGTTATTTCTATGACGTCATCGAGCGTTGCTTGGACAATAGTCATTGTTCATTTCACGAAGGTAAGCCATTCCTTATGCGCATCGGACGTGCCATGCACAATGCCAAGAAATTGCTTCCTGAGCTTCTTTGTGATCGGCCCGGGTGTTCCTATGATAGTGGTGTCATCGATTTCACCGATTGCAACGATCTCTGCTGCGGTGCCGGTAAAGAATACCTCGTCGGCTGCTTTGACATCATCAAGAGTGATGCGTTTTTCCTCTACGGGGGTATCCATGTCGCGCGCAAGCTGCATGACGCTATCGCGCGTGATCCCTGGAAGGATATTCCCAAGCGGCGGGGTCAGAAGGATACCATCCTTGACCATAAAGAGATTCTCCCCCGACCCTTCCGTGACATAGCCGTCCTCGTCAAGCATGAGCGCCTCGTCGTACCCTGCTTTTTTTGCCTCCCGATTTGCCTGGATGCTATTCACATAATGACCGCAGATCTTTGCCGAGGTATCCGTGCTCTTTGGATGCAGCCGGATCGTGCTTGCAACTTTCACGCGCACGACATCCTTTCCCAAATACGCGCCCCACGGCCATGTCGCGATCACGCAGTTAATCGGATTTCCCGTTGGGTTCACGCCAAGATTCTTATAGCCAAAAAAGATGATCGGCCGTATGTAGCAGGCATCAAGACGGTTTTTTTTGATGAGCCCGATTGTCGCCTGCATGAATTCTTTTTTGGTATAGGGGATTTCCATGCCAAATACAGACGCAGAATGCCACAGGCGGTCGATGTGCTCCTTGAGCCGAAAAATGGCAGGTCCTTTGGGCGTTGAATAGCAGCGGATGCCTTCAAAGGCGCCGCTTCCATAGTGGAGTGCGTGCGAGAGCACGTGCACCTTTGCATCTTTCCAGGCGACGTATTTTCCATCCATCCAGATGTAATCTGCCTCTTCCATTACGTTTCCACCTGCGCAGACTTGTATGATCCAAGGGTCTTGATATCCGCGATCTGCTTTGCGTAACGAATCGCAAGACGGATATCGTCCGATTCGGGCGGCCCATCAAGGGTAAAAAAGAAGCGGTACGCATGTCGTGCAGCGCCCGCAGGACGGGATTGGATGTAACTAAGATTGATGTCAAGGTCAGCAATTGGTTTAAGCAGGGAAACGAGCGTCCCCGGCTTGTCCCGTCGGTCCGAGACGTCGACGCAGATCGTCGTGCGGTCCGCATTCTCCTGCGGATTCATGTCAGTCCCGATAATGAAGAATATCGTGTAATTGTTGTCCGCGTCCTGCATCCGATGCTCGATGATGCGAAGGCCATAGAACGCTGCACAGAATGCAGGCCCGATCGCGGCAATCCCCCCTTCATTGGAAAAGGTGACCTTTCTCATCGCGTCAGCCGTGCTTCCCGTTTCAAGAAGCTCGGCATGAGGATAGCGCTGCAAAAGATGCCTTGCGCACTGGTCGAGCGCTTGGGGATGCGAATAGATCCTGGATATTTGGGAAACGTCGCTTGATCGTACTGCGACACAATGCTCAACCGGGACGAACACCTCCCCGACGATCCGGAGATGGTCATTGTATTCCACAAGAAGGTCGAGCGTCTGTCCGACCGTCCCGTTTGTGCTGTTTTCGATTGGAACGACGCCAAAGTCCGCTTGCTTGCTTATGATGGCGCCAAACACATCGACAAGATTTTTTCCATAATACATCGGTGAATGGCCAAAATAGGACTGTGCGGCATGATGCGAAAATGTTCCCTGCGGCCCAAGCACCGCGACTGTCTTACTCGCTTTCATTTGGCCACATCACCTTGCGTACTTGCTGTCCGACAGTCTCAAAAAGAGTCTTGTCCATCACTGCGATTGGTTCCTCGACAGCGCTAAGTCCCTTCGCGGCGAAACGGGCAAGATTTCCTCGCGCGTACACGCCCGACTGGATGTCCGCAAGCACCGCATCCATCTTCTTGCGGATGTCGTCGGTGATGACGCGCTTGCCGCTCTGGATTGCTCCGTCACGCGCCGTCGGGGAGACGCGCCGGAGCATGCCCGTGTTGCCGTGCTTGAACGCACAGGGCGCGATAAGACCGTGCAGCTCATGGAAGACCTCCCAGTACGCGAGCACGGGGTTAAAGCCGTGCTGGATGAGCACGTCGTATGCAGCATTGGCAAGTTCCACGATGCCGCCGCAAAGGATGACCTGCTCGCCAAACAGGTCGGATTCGGTCTCGTCCCTGAATGTCGTCTCGAGGACACCGGGTTTTGTTGCTCCAATGGCTCTTGCCATTGCAAGCACGGTGCTTCGCGCCGTTCCCGAAAAGTCCTGTCCGACGGCAAAGAGGCAGGGAACGCCAAAGCCATGCTCGTATTCGCGGCGCACGATGATGCCGGGGCCTTTTGGCGCAAGAAGCACAAGATCAACATTGCCTGGGATATTGATGTTCCTGAAATGGACGTTGAAACCGTGCGAGAACGCAAGGGTCTTGCCCTGGCAGAGGCACGGCTTGATGTGCTCTTCATAGACCTGTTTTTGCACATGGTCGCTGACGAGGACGAGGATGACGTCAGCCTTCCGGCATGCTGTCGCAATGTCAAAGAGATTCTCTTCTCCCTTCCATCCATCCTCGAGCGCCTCCTTCCATGAATCCCCATCGCGACGAAGCCCAAGGATGACATCCACCCCGGAGTCGCGGTAGCAGAGGCTCTGGCCGCGCCCCTGGCTTCCATAGCCGACGACGGCAAGCGTCTTTCCGTCCAGATTGCAGTCCTTCACGTCATCGTCGGTGAGCATCGTCGCGACGACCTTCCCTTGCACGTCCTTGATCTCTTTTGGCATGATAGTCCCTCCCTTTCCTGTCTCCTCCGCTGTGTGCTCTTGTCGCTTACCCCTTTGTCATGATGGTAATCTCTATCGCATCGAGCTCCTTGCAGACCGCATCGCCCATCTGCGACGTCGTGACAAGCGTGCAGCCCTCCTGCATGATGTCCGCCGTGCGAAGGCCCTTGTCGAGGACGCGCGCGACTGCGTGTTCAATCGCCTGTGCCGCATCGTCGTGCGCAAAGGTATGGCGCAGCATCATCGCGACCGAGAGGATCATCGCAAGCGGGTTTGCCTTCTTCTGCCCTGCGATGTCGGGAGCGCTGCCGTGCACGGGCTCGTAAAGGCCAAACCCGTCCGCGCGCAGGGATGCGCTTGGCAGCATCCCAATCGAGCCGGTGAGCATGCTTGCCTCGTCGGAGAGGATGTCCCCAAAGAGGTTGCTGCACAAAAGCACGTCGAACTGGCCCGGCCTTCGGACAAGCTGCATCGCCGCGGCATCGACGTACATGTGGGAAAGCTCGACGTCGGGATACTCCTTTGCAACATCCATGACAGTGCGGCGCCAAAGCACGCTCGACTCGAGGACATTCGCCTTGTCGATGGACGTCACTTTCTTCCTTCGCGCACGCGCTGCCTGGAACGCGATGTGAGCGATTCGCCGAATCTCTGCGTCAGAGTAGCTCATCGTGTCCTTTGCCTCGAAGCCCTGCGCCGTCTTTATGATATATTTGGGCTGGCCAAAGTACACATCACCGCAAAGCTCGCGCACGACAAGAAGATCCATGCCCAAAAGGACTTCGGGCTTGAGGCTTGATGCTCCGACAAGGGGCAAAAAGAGCCGCACAGGCCGCAGGTTCGCAAAGAGATCGAAGCGTTTTCGCAAGGGAAGGAGAGCGGCGCGCTCGGGCTGCTTGTCCGGCGGAAGGGATTCCCATGCCGGTCCGCCGACGGCACCAAAGAGGATGGCTTGCGCATTCTCGCATGCTGCGATCGTGTGAGACGGAAGCGCTGTCCCGTGCGCATCGATTGCGCAGCCGCCGACATCCGCGCGGGTTATCTCAAAGCGAAGATTGAATCGCTTCGCGATGGTGTCCATGCATTTGATCGCCTCGTCCATAACATCAGGACCGATGCCGTCGCCGGGAAGGACTGCCACGCGGCATAATTGTGTCACCGCCTGCGCTGGGGATGGTATTCGTGCAGGCGATGATGTCCCTTGTGCAAATCCTGCCCGTGCTTGTTCTGCCTGTGCCTGTCGCGCCGCAAGGCGCTCTTTGACGTAGTTGATGAGCCCGCCTTTCGCAATCATCTCCCTGGCAAACGGTGCAAGTGGCGTGAAAGAATATTGCTCGCCCCGGGTGGGGTTCGTGATGACGCCGGAATCGACGTCGACTTCGAGTGCATCACCCGTCCGTGCCTTGTCGCATGCGTCAGATTCTATCACGAGAAGGCCATTGTTGACCGCGTTGCGAAAGAAGATGCGCGCAAAGCTCTTTGCGATGACGCAGGATATGCCGGCACCGCGCAGTGCATAGACGGCATGCTCGCGTGAACTCCCGCAGCCAAAATCCTCTCCAGCGACGAGGATATCACCTGACGCGCATCGCTTCGGGAAATCTATGTCAATCCCTTCCATCGCGTGCGCGGCAAGCTCGTTATCCGTGTCCATGACCATGTAACGCGCCGGGATGATGTCGTCGGTGTTGATGTGGTCTTGCGCATACACATGCGCCAATCCACGCGGATTGTTCAGCGTCATAGGTGATCCCTCGGATCGGCGATATGGCCTGCGATCGCGCTTGCTGCGACCGTGGCGGGACTCGCAAGGTAGGGCATCGCGCCAGGATGGCCCATGCGGCCCTTAAAGTTTCGGTTCGTGCTCGTGATGCAGACCTCGCCGTCGGCAAGCACGCCCATGTGGCCGCCAAGGCATGCGCCGCACGTCGGTGTCGAGACTGTCGCACCCGCTTGCGTGAAAATATCAAAGAGTCCCTCCTTGAGCGCCTGGTTCCAGATCTGCGTGCTTGCAGGCACGACGACCATGCGCACGTCCTTGTTCACTTTATTTCCCTTGAGGACCTCTGCGGCGATGCGCAAATCCTCGATGCGGCCATTTGTGCAGCTGCCAAGGTAGGCTTGATTGACCTTGATATGGGTGGATTCGCTGACAGGATGCCCATTGCTTGGCAGGTGCGGCCATGCGACAGTAGGCTCAAGTTCAGAGAAGTCGTAGGTAAGGATGGTGCTGTACTGCGCATCAGCATCACTGTGTTGTGGCGCAAAGTGCTTATGCTTGCGATGCTCGACGCGCTCGCGGACGTACTCGAATGTCTTCTCATCGGCTTCCATGATTGCGCTCTTGCCGCCTGCCTCAATTGCCATGTTCGTGATCGTCATGCGCGCCTCCATACTCAACTGTGAGATGGCAGGTCCCGTCCACTCCATCGCCTTGTAGAGCGCTCCGTCGCAGCCGATGTCCTGGATGACGCGCAGGATGATATCTTTTGAGTACACCCCCTTCTGCAGCTTGCCCTTGCATTCGATCTTGATCGTCTCGGGGACACGGAACCATGCTTCGCCTAAGGCCATCGCGGCGGCAAGGTCAGTGGAGCCGATGCCCGTGCTAAAACAGCCAAGCGCGCCGTAGGTGCACGTGTGCGAGTCTGCGCCGACGATGAGCTCGCCTGGCAGCACATGGCCCTGCTCGGGCATGATCGCGTGGCAGACCCCGTGGTTTCCGATGTCATAGAAGTTCTCGATGCCGACCTTTCGCGCCCACTCCCGGATCTTTTGGACCATGTTCGCTGATGCGATGTCTTTTGCGGGGACGAAATGGTCAAGCGTGATGATGACCCTGCTTGGATCGAAGATGGTAAGGCCGTGCTCGCTAAGAAGGTTGATCGCCGGCGTCGTCGTGATGTCGTGGCTTAGGATCTTGTCTACTTTGGCGTTGACAAGCTGGCCTGGCCTCACCTCTTCAAGGCCTGCATGGCGTGCAAATATTTTTTCGGTTATCGTCTGTCCCAACATCGTTCCCCCAACTGCATATGGTAATTGGAATAATCATGATTCGCGATGATAAAACCGTCTCTAACTCCCTCTCTACGTCATGCACCGCTAGCGAAGCTTTGCGCACTCCTCGTCGCTGAGCGCCGGCGTAGTCGATATCGCCGTTGTGCCCGTGCGGCTTAAATCGACGATGCCAAACTCGTCGACAAAGGATAATAGCGCATCGATACGCGCTGGTGTGTCTGTCGCCTCGATGATGAGGCTTAAGGCATCTTTTCCTGCAATCAAGTACCCCGCCTTGTTGATGTAAGAGAGGATGCTCTCCTGCACGGCATCATGAAGTACCTTGACGTGCACAAGGCAGAGTTCGCGCTCGATGGATGCGTCAAGCCGGACGACCTTAAAGACGCTCTCGACGCGCATCATCTGGCGCATGAGCTTATCAACAGTCGCATCATCGCCGGAGAAACTAAGCACGATCTTCGAGACGCCGGTGATATGCGTTTTGCTTACCGTAATCGTGTCGATGTTGTAGCCGCGCCGGCTGATGAGGCTGGAGATACGCACCATGACCCATGGCTCGTCAACGACGAGCAGCGCCAGCGTCTGACGGGTCTTTTCCGTCATGACATCTTTTGTCCCGTACATCGTGCTTCCCCTCCGGATGAGCGTTTGATAAGAGTTAATCCATCGATAGGAATCGTTTCATTTTTTTATTTTTTTGGCAAAGGTCATGCTCTTAAAGATGCTCTTGCCCCCCATGATATCCTGCAGCGCCCCGCCCGGCGGAAGGATCGGAAAAATATTCTCCTCAAGCTCGACCTGGACGTCAAGGAGCATTGTCTCCGGGCCCTTGATTGCCGCACGAAGCGCCTCGTCAAGCTCGCTTTTGCGGGTGATACAAAGACCAGAGAGCCCATATGCCTGCGCAAGCTTGACAAAGTCGGGGTTTGCCGTGAAATGGACATCCGAGTAGCGTTTTTCACTAAAGAGCTCAAGCCATTGGCGGACCATGCCCAGATAAGAATTGTTGAAAATGATTGGGGTGACCTTGATGCCGGATTCCTTGCAGGTGGCAAGCTCCTGGCTTGTCATCTGGAAGCTGCCATCCCCATCGATATCAAAGACCTCGACGTCCGGCTTCGCGACTTTCGCTCCCATCGCGGCAGGAAGGCCAAATCCCATCGTGCCAGCACCCCCGCTTGTCAGCCATGTCCGCGGCCGCCGCCGGATAAGGTAGTGCTCGGCGAACATCTGGTGCTGCCAACACCTGTCGTGACAATATCATCATCCCTGATTGCGCGATTCATCGCAAGGCATATGTCTTTTTGGCTGATGCCCTTCACATCACGATCCGGGATGGATTCATGGATTTCAGAAAGCTCCTTGATCTTCTGGTGCCATGCGGTATAGTTTCCTTTCTTGAGTTTCTCCTGGCAGATGCGATAGAGATCATCAAGAGCAGATTTGGCATCTGCGATAATGGGGATGTCTGGCCGGACATTCTTGCCAAGTTCGGCAGGGTCGATATCGATGTGGATAACTTTCGTGTCCCGCGCATACTCGGAGAGATCGCCCGTAATACGATCGGAGAAGCGGCAACCGACGACGAGCAGGACATCGCTGTTGATGACGCACCAGTTCGCGACCTCGTGGCCATGCATGCCAAGGACGCCAAGGCTTAAGGGATGAAGCTCGGGAAACCCGCCCTTGCCCATGAGCGTGCTTGTCACCGGGATATGAAGGAATTCGGCAAGACGCGTCATCTCATGGCTTGCGTTTGCGATGACGACCCCGCCGCCGCAGACGATAAGCGGACGCTCTGCGTGAAGAACCATGTCCGCCGCCTGCTTGAGCTTTTCCTGATCGCCTTTGATATGCGGCCGGTGGGTCGAGTACGCATAGACCTCGTCGGGGATCGGCGTGGTGACTTCCTTTTGCTGAACATCCTTTGGGATATCAAGATAGACCGGCCCTGGACGTCCGGTGACGGAGAGCCTGAATGCGCGCACGATCGTCGGCGCAAGGTCATTTGGCCGCGTGATCTGCCAGTTGTGCTTCGTGATGGGTAGTGTCATGCCCATGAGATCAGCTTCCTGGAACGCGTCGTTGCCGACCATGTGCGTTGGTACCTGCCCGCCGATCGCGACCATCGGGACTGAATCCATGTACGCGTCCATGATGCCCGTGAGCAGGTTTGTCGCGCCCGGCCCGGATGTTGCGATGCACACCCCTGGCTTCCCGGTGACTTTTGCATACCCTTCGGCCATATGGGCAGCGCCCTGCTCATGCCGGACAAGGATGTTGCGTATCTGGCCCTGGTAATTCAGAAACGAATCAAAAAGAGGGATGACAGCTCCGCCAGGATAGCCAAATGTCACGTCGCATCCCTGCCGGATCAGCGTCTCAATGATAACATCTTTTCCAAGCATTCGTGTCTCTCCGCTACGTTTCTAAATCCTGCCAACTTTGTGGTGATTATTTTCCCCATCCTGGAACTGCAAGAACAAGCCGCAGCGCCCAAGATGGTCTCCTGGGCGCCCTATGCAATGATAATGATCATGACTCCAACGACAATCGTGATTGTCCAAAAGAGTCGTGATGCTGTCATACCCTACACACCAAAGAGCCACGCTGTGGCAACAAGGAGAGGAGGACGTGCCAATTTATAAATATTATTGTTTGGTGCCCTCGCCAAGAAGGTTTATATCCTTCTTCCGCCCCCCACTATTATGGGCCTGGAGAGAATCACCGATTCGCTCATTGCGGCATATGGGCATATCAAGGAAGATTTATCAAAGGATAAGGTGTATCTTGCCGCTGCCGGTGCGTACGTTGCTTCGCGCATCATGGATGGCTATATGACGCATCTTGCATATCACACGTTCGAGGAGGTCGGCGAAAAGAATGACTACATCGACTTTATGGTCCGTCAGTTGGGGACACCAGATGGCCTTATCATCGGTATGGGTATTCCAAGCATTGCGGCTATAATACTTGCAAAGGTGCTCAATGATAGGTTTTCGTGGACGAAGCATTGGGGAACAGCAGCGCTTGCCATTATGGCAGGGATCTCGTTGTTTGGTGCTTACAATAACATGAGTCTCTATCTGCAGAACATCTAAAAATTCAAAGCATGCAAAAGGAGTAAAAAAAGAGACAAGAAAAAGGAATCGAAAAGCTCTATCTCCTAAATCACGTCGCTTGCTTCTTCATACTGTTCTTCAGTATCTTCTTCGAGTTCGCCGTACATCTCGCCGCAGTCCTTGCACAGGAGACTGTCCGTCTTCTTGTTGTAGACGACATTGTCACTGCCGCATGCGGGGCATGCCCGAATCATCGCTGGATCAGTCATGGTATCACCGTTTCTGGTTGCGTTGTTAGGATATAAAATGATTTTCAATATGGAAGCGTCATTCCTTGTGTGCCTTGATCTTCTGTAAGACGTGCTCACGTCCATGCCAGTCCATCACTTCCTTGAGGACGTCGGCTATGCTCTCGACAGGGATAATCCTGATCTTCTGGAGCTTCTCTTTCTCGATGACGATATCGTTGAAGTTGTTCTTTGGAATGATGACAGCCTTAAGGCCTGCCTCAATCGCAGCCTCAACCTTCGCGGAGACGCCGCCGACAGGCAGCACCTCGCCGCGCACGGAGAGCGACCCGGTCATCGCATAGTCCTGCTTGATTGGAATCATCTTGAGCGCGCTGATGATGCTTGTCGCGACGGCGATCGACGCGCTGTCGCCTTCCACTCCCTCATACGTCTGTAGGAATTGCACATAAATATCATATTTTTCGCGGATGTCCTCGCCAAAATACTTCTTGATGATGGCGCTGACGTTCTTGACAGCCTCCTTTGCGATCTCGCCAAGCTTTCCTGTTGCGATGATCTCCCGCTCCTTGCCGCCCGGCGTGACCTGGCTCTCGATGGGCAGGATGATGCCTGAATAGATCCCTGTCTCCCCACCCATGACCGCAAGGCCGTTGACGCGGCCGACCTTCTTGCCTTGCGTGATGATGACCTCATACTCGCGGCGGCGCTCGAGGATCTTGTCGGCAAGCTGATTCTCGAGCGTACGCGCGACCTTCTTTGCACCATCGACATGGTGGCGCTCGACAAGCTTTGATTTCTCCTGCAGGGCAAGATCCCCTGCAGCGCGGACGATGCCGCCAAGCTCGCGCAGGCGCAGGGTCAGGTGATACTTGCGGTTCGCCCGCTTGCGCGCCTCATGGAGGATCGCATCGACAGCAGCTTTGCTAAAATGGGGAATCTTGCCGTCTTTCCTGACTTCCTGCGCGACGAACTGGGCGATCTTGTAGCGGTTCTTTGGCGTGTCCTCCATCGTCTCCTGCATGTATACTTCATATCCGTATCCCCGGATGCGGCTGCGCAGCGCGGGGTGCATGTGCTTGAGCGTCTCGAGGTTTCCCGCAGCGACGAGGACAAAGCTGCACGGCACGGGCTCCGTGCGCACCATCGCTCCGGCGCTGCGCTCGGACTGCCCGGTGATCGCGTACTTGCCTTCCTGCAGCGAGGTGAGCAGCTCCTGCTGCGTGTGTGGTTGTAATGTCGCGATCTCGTCGACGAACAAGACACCCATGTGCGCTTTGTGGATCATGCCGGCGACGACGCGCTCATTGGCCGGCGTGCCAAGACCGCCGGACTGGAACGGATCGTGGAGCACGTCGCCAAGCAATGCTCCCGCGTGCGCGCCTGTTGCATCGAAGAACGGCGCTTTCTTCCCGCCATAATTATCGACGATAATCTTTGGCACGTTGGTGCGCACGCCCATGCGCTTGTTGACGTTGATGAACAGGATGATGCCGATGATGAAGATCATGCTCGTGATCAATGATGCGGCATAGATTGTCGGATGGTCAAAGGGAAATATCTTCTTGCTATATAAATAGTACGGGATGAGCGAAACGACGATCGCGAGAATGAGGAAGATGATCGTCTGGTTCTTGAAGACCGCAGTGGTCTGGATCCTGGACGTCGCGACGAGCGCGCGGCCCTCGCCTGCGGGCACCGTGCGGATGAGCGGCGCATTCTCGTCGTTTGGATTCGGGAATGCAAGCGTATCCGTGAGCTTCTCCTTTGGCAACATCTCTGCAAGAGCAAGGCCGAGCATCGATTTTCCAGTGCCCGGCTCGCCGATGAGAAGCACGTGGCGGCGCTGCATGCTCGCCTTGCGGATGACCTCGACGGCATCGTCCTGGCTGATGACCTGGTCGATCATCTGGCTTGGGATTTGCACGTCCTTTGTCGAGGAGAACTCCAGGCTCCTTTCTTCCTTCCCCCGCTTTGCCATCATTTATATTTGTCATACCATATTTATAAAGGTTTCTTTTGAATTGCGCAAAAGGGGCAAAGATAGACCGAACGAAGCTCTGTCCTAAAAGTAGGCTTAGGCAGAGGCCGACTTAAAGTTTCTTCAGATTCCTTCCCCCTTCTAGATCAAATGTTAATTGATATTTTGGTATCCCTCTTAGGTGAAATTTATTTGTTTCCAAGAAAAAATCAAAAACAATAGATGCTTTGGGATTATTCCATATATCGAAATTCTTCCGAAAATTCGTGCACAATACATAAGTAGAGCTGCATACGCACACCTGTCATGCACGACGACACCCTCAAAAAGATCGCGCTGACGGGCACGATCATCGGACTTCTTGGACTTTTTGCGATCAGCATGCTCTTCCCGGATATTCCGGACAGGAACCTGTCAAATGCGCTCTTCCCGGAGGAGGAGCTTGCGATCAGCAAGGTCAAGCTTGAAGACGATGGGGGCAGGGTCTCCCTGACCGGCCGCGTCGTCGATGTGCGATCGCTTGATGATGCGACGATCCTGACCGTCGAGAGCAAGGAGAGGATAGACGTGTTTGTGCACGCACCGATGAACATCTCTGTCGGGGACACCGTGAGGATCAGGGGCGAAGTCGGGGAATATCAGGGAGAAAAAGAGATCATCGCGGATCAGATCCTTGCCCCCTGAAACGGGAGAGGCCTTCAGCGAATCTCCTGTCCGCGTCATCAAAAGGGATGGACGGTTCGCCGCGCGTGAAGAGGACTCCTCGCGTGCCATAGAGGGGATGTGATGTAGTCGCCTGCCAGACCATGTCAACGTCGCCATCTCCATCAGAGTCTATGTAAGATCGCGTCGTGACATGCTCGAATGGAGTATACGTCGAGAACACCACCGAGCCATCGCTCCTTCTCTCGACGCGCTCATGCACCAGAAATCCAGTCACGTGGGACTCGACACGCGTGCTGTCATAGCGGGTGTACGCCCGTTCGTTGGCAAGATAGTTGATGCCATCAATAATAAAGACAGCAAGCGCAGCGGCGCCGAAAGTCCAGCCGACCGCCCTGCCAAACATTTTCAGGCCACGTCGTTCCTCGCGGCGCAGCATCTTGCGGATCTCCTCCTGGCGTTCCCTGGTCTCCTCTTCAAGAAGCGCATGATCAAGTGATGTTGTCGGAGATTCTGCCTGATGTTCGTCCATATGTCCAACCTTTATAGATGGGGGAACGTCGGTAGTTATAAAGGTTCTGCATTGGGGTGTTGGGGACTCATTTTATACATGCATATTATTACGTAATTTTTCCGAAAACTATAAGATTCTCCCTTCACGTTCGTAAGATTGTGGTGGTCGAGTGGAAACCCATATTTCTTTACTTCAGGACGCGCTCAAGCACAACGAGACAGTTGTCTTCACTGCGAACTGCAGAGTCGAGTATTCTGGCCGGGCAAAGACTCACCTGCCGCTTGGCGACCGCATCATCATCATAAAACCAGACAACACGCTTCTCATCCATCAGCCGCAGGGCGCAACACCCGTGAACTGGATGAAGGAAAGCCATATCACCGTCGAGAAGGTGGATGATCTCTATGTGCTGCAATGCCGCGGCCAAAAGGAGTTCCTGGACATCTACCTTCACCGCATCCATTTCATGAACACGGCCAATCTCTCTGATGGACAAAAACTACAGCTGACCGGACACGAGCGCGACATGGCCGACTTGATCGCGGCAGATCCAGGCGTCATTGAGGAGGGCCTGCGCTTTGCCGGACAGGAAGAGCAGACCACGTACGGCTTTATCGATGTGCTCTGCTATGACAAGGCAGGAAACCTTGTCGTCGTCGAATGCAAGCGCTACAAGGGAGGTCTTGATGCTGTCACGCAGCTGAGAAGATACGTCGAGCGCATCAGGGAACTCAAAGGGATCACCAAGGTACGCGGGATCCTTGCATGCCCATCAATAACGGGCAACGCAAAAAAGATGCTCGAGAACTGGGGCTTCGAGCACGCCGCAATCGAGCCGCCGAAATATCTGGAACGATTCAGGAAGGATCAACGGCGGTTGGGGGA
>CAZRZZ010000021.1:0-14713 GCA_964604755.1 uncultured Methanosarcinales archaeon
TTTGAAGAAACTTCGCTTATTGTTCGACTTCCTCGCACAAGGGTATGCAAAAAATGATCTCGAAAGCCTGGAAAGAGTCCATGAACTTGAGAAAGAAATCCTGTACGATGATTTTTACGACGTGATACAGAAAGGAGGGAAAGATGCGATTATTCATCACCATCTTGCATCATCGGCGAGAAAATTCTATTTGGCGTCGAGTCCCTTGATAGGACTAATCCTCACAAAAGAAGACAAATAGATTATGTAAACAAATACCCAACTACTTTTTCAAGTGGGTGTGTTGCAGTTATTTCCCAAATCCCCTCTTCTTGAACCTTTGTAGATAAATTTCCAACACCGCCTTCACAATATTCTTCCCTTAGAAGTTTCTTTCCTGAGAAAACGCTCTCCCCAAAATTGAAGATGTTTAAATGCCGCCAATGTTTTTCTGACCAAGACGCATTCTCAATTCCGTTTACAAGAAGATTAGAAAATTCTGTGATTCTAATATCGATAGAACCGTTTTGCAAAGTATACTGCCTACCCTTAAGTTTAGTTTTAGTTTGTGATCCATGTGAATCATCTGCGGAAAAATACCCATACGACAACTGTCCTTTTCGTTTAGCATAGTCAACAATAGAATCATACAAAATAGATTCCCCGTTAGATACAAATTCAGGCACTATAAATTTTTCTGGATTATCGTTACATGGCAACCCCTCACACTGAGCAAGATAAGCTTTAAGACCATCAATATCAGGTATGATCCCCGTTCCTGCTAGCGCCCCTTCAGTATAAGGGCATTTTTTATTATTTGGGAAGGTGACCAAATTCAACTCTTCATGGACCAATGTTGGGACAAGCGGTCTTTCGCTCTTCTTTAACCACAAAAGCACACCAAGCATTCTACGATACTGACGAGGAACTTCTTGGATCTTTTCCATTATGGTTTCGTAGCAATCTATTACATCGATATCCTTTAACTTATTTCCGTTGCTGTGTATGGACACGGAAATGGTTTCGTTTCCAACCTGCAACGACAGACCATTCGCATCATAAACTAACTCAAAGTCAAAAAGGTTTTTGCCTGTCAGAGCGTAATAAAGCGTCGCGCCAACAGAAAAGAAATCACTGTCGATGGTTGCTTGCGAAGGTTCACCATTCAAGAAGCTCTTTAGCAAGAAAGGGTCACAATACCTAGTTCCCCCTCTTGTCGGAATAATACTTTCTGTTGAAGAGTGCTCATTTTTTGCATTCTGCAAATCAATAATCTTGATAGCATTCCCTGTTTTGGAAAGCAAAACATTGGAAGGTTTAATATCACGATGGATAAGATCATATCTCAGATATAAGCGATCCACACCCCGAATCAGTTTATCACATAGATTCAGAATTTCTGCATGATTTCTCATTGGACCATATATCTTGACATGGGTTTCCAGATCCAGTCCATCAAAATAAGATTCGACAACTGAACCATCTTCAAATAGCACACTCTCAAGACATAATGGTTCACAAAAAGTATCATCCCGAAGAGTATGCGAAACTTGCATCCCCAACATGGTTTCAAGCCACACAGAATCCACATATGATTTCCTACTGGCCACTTCCACATAACTTTCTAAATTCAAATCAGAATCACCTGCCCCAAAGAAATCATTCTCAATCAGTTTTTTAATATAAACAGAATCAAAGCGAGTATCAAGCAATTTTCGAAGAAAATAGCTCTCTGACTCGTTATTGACTCGTAGTTTTAAAGAATTAATCTTTGTCTGCACAGATTCTGAATCCGAACAATTTTTTGGAATCTTCACAACAGCCCGTTCATAGACATCTCCTCGTGGCCGAAGAGCCTCATATACAACACGTGTGTGACCTTCACCCAACTTTCGACGAAGGAGCCACCCCATCTGCTCAGCCAATGACTTTTTAGATGATTGAGAAGTTGCCTGAGATTTGCAAGAACCACTATCATAGAGCATAGTCATGCACTACCACCTTTAGCCCTAACATCTTCAGATCTCCCGGAACTCTTCGTAGCCGTGCAACATCTCATCGAAAAGCTCGTTAAGATTTTTGCTCTTTTCGGCTGGCACTGGCATCAAAAGGTGATCTTCAAATTTCGATTCCTGGAACGCATCATGCGTCGCTTCGTACCGCTCAAGGTCGAGCAAAAGCCCGTCGAAGTCCCGCTGGATCGCTGGAAAGAGCCTTGCGACAGTCCATTGGGGATATCCGGATTTTGTCCGTCCAAATCCTTCGCAATAGTCGCTTGCTGCATGATATAATGCAATGGTACGGGCGACGTCCTCCCTGTTCTCGATAAAACCAAGCGACGTGAGCTCCTCTTTCAGAGCATTGACACGCCGCGTCCATGTTTGATCATCGCCGGAAAAAATCATATCAATCGCCGTATCCTTGCTCGTATAGTCGATTTTGCCTGTATCTATATCCATAAAGCCAGCATCGTCCGGGATCAATCCGCTAAAAGGATTCACGTAAGGCAAGCTTGCCAGGAAAGGGTCATACATCATTTGAATACCTCCGGGGAAGGAAAGCTACACCTCATTTATAAATGTTTCTATTTATTCTTACTCTCTAGTAGTAATTTTATTGACTGAACCAGCACAAAGTTTATATAACCTTCTTACGCACGATGGGAAATTATGCGGAATGCGATACTCCTATCCTGCATCGTTCTTGCCGTTTTCGTCGCCGGCTGCGCCGCTTCTGAAGAAGCGCCTCCTGTCGGGCCAGCAGCTGCAGCCCCACGGCCTGCCGCTTCAGAAGCTGCTCCCGCCGCGGCGCCTGCAGACAACCTTGAATCCTGCCTTTCGGACTGCGAGTCTATCTATCAAAAAGAGAACCAAAAGGGTGTCTTGCTCAGCTGCAAGGCGATATGCCATACCGATGTAGCAAAGGAGACAAGAGATGCCGCTGCCTGCGAACCTATCAAGGGACTCACGGGTCCTGACCCGGAGCGCGAGTACCGGAAATGCATCGTGGAGCTTGCTATCGTGGCGAGGGACGCATCTCTTTGCGACAGGTTCGCCGGCAAGGAAAAGGATCTCTGCAGGCTGCCGGTCGCTTTGAGGCTCAACGACCCCGCCCTCTGCCCTGCGATCACCGACCAGGTCATGCGCATGACGTGCGAAGGCGAGACAGGCCGATAGCAAGACGTGATTCTTTTCTTTGACCAGCGCCAATGCGAAAGATGGCCTTAGTACCAAAAAATTTATAAACCACGCCTTTTTTTAGCCCAAGAATCCCAAGGACTATCGCTGATTTAAGCCATAGCAGGGAGGGGCAATATGGAAAAAGGAACCGTCCTCAAAGCGCTCAAGGAGCTTCGAGAAAGCCAAAAGAAGCGCAACTTCTCTCAGGGAGTCGATTTTATTATCAACTTGAAGAATCTTGATCTCAAGAAGCCAGAAAACCAGATTGAACTCTACATCCCTCTTACGTACAGCAAGGGAAAGAAAAACAAGATCTGCGCGCTTGTCGGTCCAGAGCTTCGCGACGACGCAGAGAAGGTCTGCGACGGCTGCATCGCCGAGAAGGACTTTGAGGCGCAGGCAAAAGACAACCGCAAGCTCAAGAGGCTTGCCGACGAATACGAGTTCTTCATCGCGCAGGCAAACATCATGCCAAAGGTCGCGACCGCGTTTGGCCGCGTGTTCGGCCCGCGCGGGAAGATGCCAAACCCGAAGGCAGGCTGCATCGTCCCGCCAAAGACAAACCTTACCCCGCTCGTCGAGAGGCTCCAAAAGACCGTCAAGGCCGTCGCGAAGGAGCGGCCGCTCATCCAGGTCAGTGTCGGAAACGAGGCGATGACCGACGAGCATATCGCCGAGAACGCGATGACTGTCTACAACCAGATCTATGGCAAGCTCCCGCTCGAGAAGAACAACGTCAAGAGTGTCTATCTCAAGCTCACGATGGGAAAGCCAAAGCAGGTGATGTGATGGCAGCGCAGCAGGCATACAAGGCAAAGGTGGCTTCCCACAAGAAGAAGACCGTCGATGAGTTCACAGGCCTCCTCAAGGAGTACCCAATTGTCGGCGCCGTCAACATGGAGAACCTCCCTGCGCGGACCCTTCAGAAGATGCGCGAGCAGCTGCGCGGCACCGTCGTGCTGAAGATGACCAAACGGCGGTTCATCACCCGCGCTCTTGAGAGCGCCAAAAAGGACAAGCCGGACATCGGGAAGTTACAGGAGTATCTTCGAGGCATGCCAGCACTCCTGTTCACAAAGGACAATCCCTTCGCGCTCTACAAGATACTCAAGAAGAACAAGTCGAAGGCCCCGGCGAAGTCAGGCCAGGTTGCGCCAAAAGACATCATCGTCCCCGCCGGCCCGACGTCGTTCGCGCCAGGCCCCGTCATCGGGGAGCTTGGCCAACTTGGCATCAAGGCAGGAATTGATGCCGGCAAGGTCGCAATCAAGCAGGACACGACCGTCTGCAAGGAGGGCCAGGTGATTTCAAGCCAGCTTGCCGCGATGCTCACCCGCCTTGGCATCGAGCCGATGGAGATCGGCCTTGATCTTGTCGCCGCATATGAAGACGGGATGATCTACACGCGAAGCGTCCTTGACATCGACGAGAATGCGTACAAAGACAATATCGCGACTGGAGCACGCTGGGCGTTCAATCTTGCGATGGAAGCTGGCGTGCTCACCAAAGAGACGACAAACATGCTCATCACCAAGGCAGCAAGAGATTCCCGAGGTCTTGCGATCGAAGCGGGGATTCTCGCCAAAGGTGTCACTGAGGATGTGCTTGCAAAAGCGCATCGGCAGATGCTTGCCGTAAAATCGGCGGCAAAGATCGAATACGACTAATCACGGAGGAGAAACCAATGGAGTATGTCTACGCTGCAATGTTAATCCACAAGGCAGGCGGAAAAATCGATGAAACGACAGTCAGGAAGGTGCTCAGCGCAGCCGGCGCGGATGTCGACGAGACCCGCGTCAAGGCGCTTGTCGCCGCGCTTGACGGCGTGAACATCGACGAAGCGGTCGAGAAGGCCGCGATCGTGCCGGTCGCCCATGCAGCTCCCGCCGCAGGCGGAGCGGCTGCCGGTGGCGCTGCCGAGGAAAAGAAGGAAAAAAAGAAAGAAGAAGAGAAAAAGGATGAAAGCGCCGCGGCCGCAGGCCTTGGCGCGCTCTTTGGATAAGCACTTTTCCTTCTATCTTTTTATTTTTTCATACTCATTTCGAATGATACCATGACGGACGAGCAACAAGAAGAAAACGAGAACGCTGCTTCTGCTGACACGAAAAAAGAGGAGCAGGCCGGAAAGAGAGGGGACAAGAAAGAACTTCTCAAGAAAAGAGACTCCCTCGAAAAGGAGATCTTCGAGCTTCGGGCAAGACTCAACGAGGCCAATGACAAAAAAGAGAAGGCTTATGCAGAGAAAGCGAAAGTCTCGATGAAGATCCGGTCGCTCATCGGCCAGATCAAGAGTTCACGGTCATCCCGGGATACGATGACCGATGATATCAAGGCGCAGAAGATCGAGCGTCGCAATCTTAATGATCAGATCCGAAAGAAAATTGAGGAGATCAAGAAGGTCAGCGCAAAAAAGCAGGAGCTCCTTGGCAAGCACCGCACCAAGACGACGCCTGCCAGCCTCAAACGCGAGATCGACAGTCTGGAGCTTCGCGTCGAAACCGAGGCGCTCTCCCCGGATGAGGAGAAGAAGGTCATGGCCAAGATCAAGGAGCTCAAGCGCACATATACGCAAGTTTCAGAGATTGGCACCGTGTTCGACGAGTACAGGAGACTCTCCAGGGAGATCGACGCTCTTCGCGCAAGCGCTGACGCGATCCACGCGAAAATCCAGGAGCAGGCAGGATCCTCACAGGAGCAGCATGAAGCCCTGCTTACTATATCAAAGGAAATAGACGAGCTTCGCAAGGAAGAGAAAGAAAAGAGTGAGGAGTTCTTAAGGGAGAAAGCAAAGTTCAACGCGATCGATGAGATGCTTAAGGAAAAGCTTCTTGCATTGCGCCCGTTGCAGAAGGAGCTTGGCGACAAGGTGGAGCAGGAGCAAAAAGCACGCAAGAAAAAGCAGGAGCAGTCGTTTCGGGAAAAAGAGAGAGAAGTCGAGGAGAAGATTGCCCGTGGCGAGAAGCTCACTACTGAGGACTTTCTATTCATGCGGCATAGCGGATAGGCCGCAGATTCGTAATCACTCTAATCATTCTCTCATCATTCGATCCGCCGGTAGAAAAGTTCGTTTGTCTCCCGATCAAGACAGATCGCATAGTCAATCATGCGTGCCGCCTCAAAGTCGATGTATGTCGGGCGCTTTGGGGGATGGATAAAAATAACATGCGGGTTATAGATGTCATATGCGAGAGAGATCGCCGCAAGAAAAATCCGTTCGGACAAGGCAAGCTCGACTTGTCGCTCCAATCGGCTCATGCGACTCATAATTGAAGCCTTCTTAAGCCTTCTTGGCGAATTCAGTATACCCGCACTTGCCGCAGGAGTTGCGGTTCTTGTGCTTTGCCATGAACGTGCCGTGGCCACATTTTGGGCAGGAGGCAAGTTCGGATTTTCCGCCCTTGTAGCGGGCATAGAGCCTCACCGTGCCTTTCGTTCGCGCGGGCGCATCGCCGCCCTTTGCCCCCTTGCCGCCTTTCTTGTCTGCCATAATCAATCACGATTGTTCAGATTGTGCCTCTTTTTTCTCTTCGGCTGCATGCTTCTTGACAAGGCCTTCTTCTTCGAGGCGCTTCATCGCGTCGGCGTTCTCATAGACATTCACGATGACCTTTGCTTTCTGGCGGCCAAACTTTGAGTAGATATGACGGATGACGGTCAGCTTCTCGTCGGATTTGAGCTTCCTTGCGACCTCCTTAAGGAAATCTTTGCGCGAGGGGGTTGCCCCCTCAAATTCCGCGATGAGCGTGACGCGCTTTCGCGCCAAAAGCGGCGCCTCCATTTCCTTGTGGATGTCAAGCTTCATGTATGCACCTATCGCACCTTGATTGCGTATTCTCCTGCCTTTTTGAGACCGACCCTCTGCGCGATGATAGACTTATCCGGGCTTAGCACGCAGATGCGCCCCTTCCAGGTCGTCGCGAATTGTGAGGTCTTGCACGATGGGCATTCGCTGCCGTCAGTGAACTCTCGACAGAGCTTGCAGACACGTCGTTTTGCCATGGTGGATCACGATTATTTCTTCTTTACCTGCTTCTTTTCAAGGTCCTCTTCGACCCAGTCGAGGCGGCCAAGGAACGCTTGGCGCATCGTCAACCCGATCTTGGGGTTCGAGGCATCCTTGTAGCTTACTGCGATGATGCGTGCCTTGCACTTGTCCCCGACGCGCAACGTCCGCTTTGTCTCCTTGCCTGCAAGGACCTTGTCCTTGGAGAAGGACACGTAGTCGTCCATCGTCTGCGAGACGTGGACCATGCCTTCGATCGGCCCAAGGTTCATGAACGCGCCAAAGTCGGCGATGTCCCGCACGGACCCGAGCACGACCTCCTGAAGCTCGGGCTTGAATGTGAAAAGTTCAAATGTCGCATCGAAGTAGCCTGCGCCGTCGCCGGGGATGACGACGCCTGCGCTGATGTTCTCGACGTCGACGACATCGATGACCACGCCGAGCTCCTTGGAGATGTAACCGTCATACTTTTTCTTGATGCGGTTGATGACGGCGTCCTTTGTCGGCAGGCCAAAGACCTTTGGTGGGACGCGGATGTGGTCCCGGAGTTTTATTTTGTAAAACATGTGCAACCCTGATTACGCGAAAATCAGATGCGCCTTTTGCCGGAGCACGATGACCCTGGCCCCCTTGGCCTTGGCGCGTGCCCGCAACGCTGCATCCTGCGTCGCGACAATGATACCAGGGCCGCTCTTGGCGACAATGGCATCGTCAACGTGCTCTCCGGCATTTGGGATTATATTTAAATGTTTTGATTTTAATAACACAAGGGTTGCCCGTGCTGCCCTCGCGTCCATGCCCGTTTTTCCCCCTTGGTCCCGGAGGCGTTCCAGTTCCCGGATGGAGCCCTCCATGGCGCAAAGCTCATACGAAAAGTCGCAGATGCGCCGGATCTCGGCAAAGACATCGACGCTAAACTTGGCTGGGATGAGCAGGAAATTCGTGTCGAGGATGATACACTTGGCCATCCCCTTAAGGCCAGAAAACAGCTTTATAAATGTTTACCTGCCCTTCCTCGTTCTCGCTTTCTCTTTGAGATCCTCGCAAAAAAAGGACCGAAGCGAGCCTGCCACACCAGCAATGATGATGCTATACACGATCATCGCAAGGGCAAGACCAAGTATGATTGCCATGCCTTCCAGCCGGATTGTGGAGAGAAGGAAGACGACGACTGCTGTGGCGATTCCTTTTGGGGCATTGAAGGCCATGAAGAGGTGTTCCTTGAATGTCGAGTCTTCAAGAGGGGTCCTGCGAATGCCGATGAGCAGGACAAGGAACCGCAATGTCAGGAGGAGGACAAAAAGCCCAAACGACTTGAAGAAGAAGTCGAGGGACAGAGGGACATCTATCATGATGCCGATGAGCACAAAGACGAGCACCTCAAGCGCGCTCCTGACATGCGAACCAAACACGACAAGCGTCTCCTTCTCCTTGAGATTTGCATGGCCAAAGAAGAGGCCAAGCGCGAGGATCGCAAGAAGCCCATTGCCGCCAAGCGATTCTGCAAGCACATAGGAAAGAATCACACTCACGATGACGGCAAGAGGCGAGAGTGTCTTCGAATATTGGTGGCGCATCGCCTTGAACATGATGATAGCGACAAGGATGCCTGCGCCAAGGCCCACGGCAAGCTGTAACAAGAATGCCAGAACATGAGCGATGAGGTTTTCCGGAAGGCTGCCGTCCACAATGGATACGCGTTGCGTAAGGTCAAGAATGATAAAAGGAAGGAGGATGGCAAGGGAAGCGTTGAAGATACTCTCGACGCGCAGGAACTCGAGGATGCGGCTCTTCCTGCGTTCGAGGATAGCAGGAACGATGTCCGGCGACGTGCCGACCATGAGCACGGCAAAGACAAATGCAAGCCCTGGCGGTGCACCAAAGACAAGATGTGCCGCTATCACAAACACGGGAACCGAGATGATAAGAAAGAGGAACGTGATCTTGAGCGCTCCGACCGAATAATCATCGAAGCGTTTGAGCCGAAAGCGGCTTGTCGAGTCAAAGAGAACCATGATGAGCGCAAGCGTGCCCAGCGTCGTCAAGAACACTTCGGGGAATTCGACGATTGTTGCGCCGCCATAGCGGATGTGGCCAAGCACGGCGCCGATGATAACAAGGAGGAGCGCGTGCGGGAGGTGGAATTTTCTTGCAATGGTTAAGGCGAGGATGCCAAAAAGGAGGATGACTCCAAGATACACCAAAACAATAAGGGGCTCCACGATCCACCTCTTCTTTTGAAAACAGGGGATGCGAGATTTAAATACCTTTGGAAAACAAAGATGATCCAGCGCAAGGTATAAATAGCCAGCATCGCAAAGTGCTCCCATGCGTCCCGAACAAATCTGCCGTAAGGCTCTCCATATGATCAGGCCAGACGAGAAGGACGTCCTTGCCAGGACGAGTAAGGTCATCCAAAAGATTAATATCACGCTGAAGAAAAAAAAGATCAGGGCACAAGCAGTCGTCGGCGGCTCGATCGCGAAAGGCACGTTCCTCAAAGATGACCATGACTGCGATGTGTTCGTAGGTTTTGAAAAGAAGACTTATTCTGGCAAGGACATTTCAAGAATCCTGGAGCCCATTCTCAAGGATGCATTCAAGCGCGTCAGACTCCTGCACGGGTCGCGCGATTACTTCTCGTTTAGCGAGAATGAAATCAATTATGAGATCGTTCCAGTCCTTGCAATACGCGATCCGGCAGATGCGGAGAATATCACGGACTGCTCACCACTACACGTCGCATGGGTCAGAAAGCATAAGCGCTTTCGCGATGATATCCGCCTTGCGAAGGCGTTCTGCAAGGCAAGCCGCCTCTATGGCGCAGAAAGTTACATCAAGGGATTCTCCGGCCACGTGCTTGACATCCTCACGATCCACTACAGCGGCTTTGTCAAGCTCCTTGAGGCATCCCTTGAATGGAAGGCTCCGCAGGTCATCGACACCGAGAACCATCACAAAGGGCGAGCGCTCGAGGTGCTCAATACCGCCAAGGTGCAGTCCCCCCTCATCGTCATCGACCCGATCGAGCCAATGCGCAACGCCGCAGCGAGCTTAAGCCAGCAGAAATTCGATGTGTTCATGAAGCTTGCCGAGGCTTTCCTGGACGATCCAAAGCTGTCATACTTCAAGAAAAAAGAGGTGACGCTTGCGCAGGTCAGGAAAAGAGCAGATGACAAGAAACTCATCATCATCGACATCACTGCAAAAACTGGAAAACCGGATGTGGTCGGATCCAAGCTTCTCAAAGCTGTCGATTATATCGGGCAAAAGCTTGCCGACGGCGGCTTTCTCATCCATGACCTGGACTGGGTGTGGAACAAGAAGCGATCCGCATGGACATACATCATCACGGACCATGGCCGCATCGCGTCAGATTATACAAGACCGGGCCCGCCGCTTTCCGAAAAGGAGCACGTCGCCGAGTTCAGGAAGAAGAACAGGAACACATTCATCGCAGGCAATCGTATCTTCGCGACGATCAGACGAAAGTACACGCTGCCCGAACAGTTGCTGCGTGTAGCGATCAAAGATGCATACCTCAAAGACAAGGTCGCAAGGATCAGAGTGGGGAGCGTGTCGAAGCAGAAGAAGAAATAAGCAGTCAGAAACTTTATAAACCGACATCCTCCAACAGACTGTGTAGGGGGTTCATCCATGAAAGCGCTCATTTTAGCAGCAGGATATGCGACACGCCTGTATCCTCTCACCAAGGACACGCCAAAGCCGCTTCTTGATGTCAGCGGCAAGCCGATGATTGCACGCATCATGGAAAAAGTCGAAGAACTCGACGAGGTTGATGGTGTTTTTGTCATCACGAACAGCCGGTTCTTTTCCCAATTCCAGCGATGGACAGCGTCGTACGTATCGCCAAAGAAGATCACGGTCATTAATGATGGCACGACCACCAATGAGAACCGCCTTGGGGCGATTGGGGACATGCACTTTGCCGTGCAAAAACACCATATTGATGATGACCTTCTTGTCATCGCCGGCGACAATCTCTTTGATTTCTCGCTTCGGGATTTCGTCGCTCATTTCAAGGAAAAGAAGACGAGCACGCTTGCCGTGCGCGATCTCGGAAACCCTGCGCTTCTTGCCAAACGGTTTGGGACTGTCGAGACCGGTAAAAAAGGCCGCATCGTCGGCTTTGAGGAGAAGCCGGAGTGGCCAAAGACAAGCCTTGCGGCGACCGCGATGTATATCTTCACAAAAGAAGACGTGCAGGAGCTCAAGAGGCTCTGCGCAAGCGCGAAAGTCCCGGATGCACCCGGCGAATTTATCAAGCATCTTATGATAAGAAAGCCTGTGCATGCATTCGCGTTCACGCAAAACTGGTATGACATCGGAAGCCTCGAGCAGCTTCATGAGGCACGCAGGCTCTTCGAGGGACGATGATGTGGGAGATCCTCCAATCCATGGCGCTTGCCGCGTTCCCGATCTTTGAGCTGCGCGGCGGCATCCCGTTTGCGCTTTGGCGGGGTGTCAATCCCGTTGTCGCAATCATCGTGTGCGTCATCGCAAATGCGCTTGTCGCTCCCGTCGTATTTCTGTTCCTCGACTATGTGCATCACCATCTCTATCCGATGCGCTGGTATGCGCGGATCTTTGACCGGTTTGTGCATCACACGCGGGAGCGCCTTCATAATGCGGTTCAGAAGTACGGATATTGGGGCCTTGTCCTCTTTGTCGGCGTTCCGCTTCCGCTCACGGGCGCATACACCGGAGCGCTTGGTGCATGGCTGTTTGGGCTTGACCGGAAAAAATCGCTGTACTGCATCACGCTTGGTATCCTCGTGGCAGGCATCATCGTGGCCGCCGCCGTGCTCAGCGGCAGCGCCGCGATCCGCGCGCTTTTCACCGCAGGATAGTCCCCATGATCGGAGGCCTTGGATCCAAAAAGTATCTTGAATTTCGACGCAAAGCATTCCACCTTATCGCGGGCTGCTTTCTTGTCGTCCTTCTCTACTACGGGATCCTTGACGCAAAGCTGCTCCTGCTTCTTGTGTTCCTCTCGTGCATGCTCTCGATTGTCCTTGCGCATGTGCGCATCCGCGGGTTGTCGGACGTGCTTGAATTCTTCGAGCGCAAAGAGGAGTACACTCATGCCCGCGGCCGCGGCGCGATCACGTTTCTTGTCGGGACGCTCCTTGCTGTTGTTGTGTTCCCCGCTTCGACTGCGTACGCGTCCATCCTCATCCTTGCAATGGGTGATTCAATATCCCCACTTGTCGGGCGCTATGTCGGCGCAACACCGCATCCTGTGAACAGGAAAAAGAAGATCGAAGGTGGCATCGCGGGCGGCGTTGCTGGCGCGCTTGCTGCAAGCCTGTTTGTCGGCATTGTTCCAGCGCTCATCGCCTCGCTACTTACGATGATGGTAGAGATGATTCTGCCCGAGCAGGAAGGATGGCGCCGCTGGATTGCGGATGATAATATCATTCTTCCGCTCGTCGCCGGCATTACGCTCACCACATTGCTGTAAATTCATAAAGCTTTCTGAATGCATATATACCCAGCACAACTACTCCCCCGCATGCGAGTTGCGCCGACAATCATGGAGTATCCTTGCGAGGTACGATATATCTGTGAAGATATCCCCTTGTCATCCGCTCCTCCGTTTTGTGGCGTCCAGCCCGAATATCTCCGGAGGGACACAATCCAATATCTCCTTCCAAACAAGAGATATGTCTATGTGTTCTCGTTTGGGGCAGTGACATTTATCGGCATCGACCAGAAGGCAAGAGAGCGTTTCATCGAGCAGTTCACGGCAAAGATCCCCCTGCGCCTGTACACCTCTCCAATACGAGAGGCGTATCTTGTGTCGCTTGGACATGAGAAAACAAGTGTCGGATTCAATGAGATCCAGATCAAGGCAGGCAATGAAGAGGTCATGCTCATCGTCGCGCAGGTTCTCGCCCAGTCCGTCGCGATGGAATATTATGAGAATCTTGCGCACAAGATCTTCGAGAATTTCGCGCCAATCAACCACGCGCTCATGCGCAAGGGACGGCTTACGATATCCAGGGGAAACCTCTTGCGCACGATTGGACGAAACAACGTTATCATGCAAAAGATCATCAGCAAACTGCACATCCTCGACGAGCCGGACATCGTCTGGGAGGATGATCAGATGTGGTCCATCTACGAGCGCCTGCATTCCATGTTCGACCTTGAGGATCGTTTCGAGACAATCGAGTACAAGCTCCGCTTCGTGCAGGAAAATTCACAGATCCTCATAGAGGCCCTTCAGGGCAAACGGGAGATGATGCTTGAGATCATGATCGTCGTGCTCATCATCATTGAAATCATCTTGTTTTTGTGAGCGCCGCTTCGGCGCGCCTGTTCCCGGAATGAACAATTATGCATAAGCACAGAATTGACCGACGAAAGCTTTATCAACGACAGTAGCATCCCGTCCCGCATGGAAGAAAACAGGAGCGTCCTCGACGACTTCTGCACGCGCTTCTGCGACGTCCTCGAAGCGCACGACTGGCGCTACGCCGTCGTCTCGGGCTTCGTCGCCATCGCGAGCGGCCGAACGCGCGGCACCGAAGACATCGACGTGCTCGTCGAGCGCCGCCCCCGTGAGGACTTCGTCTGCCTGCACGAGGCGCTCGTGCGGGCGGGGTTCTCGTGCATGCAATCCGACGATCCAACCCGCGTCTACGAGCAACTCGCCGCGAACGCCCCCGTCCGGTACCAGCTCGGCACGCGCTGGCTTCCGCACATGGAAGTCAAGTTCGCGCGCGACGAGCTCGACGAGTACCAGCTCCGCACGAGGCAGAAACTCCCGCAGACCGGTCTCCCCGTGTGGTTCTCCAGCGTGAACATGAACATCGCGTTCAAGGAGCACGTCCTCAAGAGCCCAAAAGACATGGAAGACGCGATCCATCTGCGGACGGTGTTTGAAGATCTCGTCGATGAGAAGGAGATCGCTCACATCAGAACGCTCATCCGGAGGTGCAAACGTTGAGGCCAGACCATGCCAAAAGCGTCCTCCAATGGGCACGCTTCGTGCGGAATAATCCTCACGTGTGGAAGGCTGAGCACACGCGCTTTATCAACGCTATCTTCGCCAAGCACAACCAGGCCGTCGCCCGCATCGGCGCCGAGAAACTGCGCCTCGCCTTCGAGCGCCAGCAAGCCTACCGAGCACAATGCGTGTCAGGCAAAAGGCCGCAGGTTGTCGATGGAACAGAGCGATGAACGAATGTGATACCTATTGTATCTGCTCAAAAATCAGGTTTTCCCGAAACCCTTATATACGACAGCGGCTTTCCCACTTCCATGATCAGTGGTTATCTTCACGGGCAGGAACCGAGATTTTTCTAGCCCTTGCTCTTTTCTGACCACCACGACGGATATTACTTATAACAATCTTGTGTATGACTTATTCTTGCGTCCGCGATGGTGTAGTGGAGCATGCCAAGTTGTGGCCTTGGAGGAGCGGGTTCGAATCCCCCTTGCGGACCTTTTCTTTGGATTAAAGGGGCAAATTTTAAATAGCCAGCAAAAGGTCGATGAGGCATGACCTTCCAGGGCGTCAAAG
>CAZRZZ010000022.1:0-13965 GCA_964604755.1 uncultured Methanosarcinales archaeon
TGGGCCGACGAGAAAGGGCACCTGGAGACCGCTTACGGCCGGTTCTGGCGGCGATTTCCGCTTCCGCAAAAAGGCCTTGCAGGAGAAAAGTGGGGAACAAAATGGATCACGGTCGACCCGGCGACAGGCGTGCGGACGTTCGACCAGATCCAGTACATCATCGACACCCTCAAAGAGATCAAAGTGAATCCGACGACGCCAAATCTGCGCCGCATGATCGTCTCCGCATGGCATCCTGGCAACGCGGCCGAGAGCCGCCTTCCTCCCTGCCATTACACCTTCTGCTTCAACGTGATCAGGGATAAGCTCAACTGCCACCTCACGCAGCGCTCCGGCGACATCGCGCTTGGCATCCCCTTCAACCTGGCCTCTTACTCGCTTCTGACGATGATGCTCGCCAAGGAATGCGGTTATGAGCCCGGAGAATTCGCCCATACCGTCATCGATGCGCATATCTATGAGAACCACATCGCTGGCTTGCGTGAGCAGCTTTTACGCACGCCAAAGCCGCTTCCCACAGTCCGGATCGCCGACAAGCCCTTCCATGAGCTTGGATTTGAGGACATCACGCTCGAGAATTACAACCCCAACCCGATCATCAGATTCGAGGTGGCCGTATGACACCACATGAAAAGCAAACCATCTGCATCGTCGCCGCGATGAGCGGACCAAGACGAGTGATTGGAAAAAATAATGACCTCCCATGGAGAGGGAAGGTCCGGGGAGAGCTCAAGCATTTCAAAGAGACAACGACGGGCGGCACCGTCATCATGGGACGCAAGACGTATGAATCCATCGGCAGGCCTCTTCCGCAGCGAAACAACATCGTCGTAAGCAGCACGATGCAGGCGATGAAAGGTATCGATGTCTGCCAATCCATCGATGCCGCAATCGAGAAAGCCACGGCTTATGATGCTCAAATCTTCATCATCGGAGGAGCGGGCATCTACAAACAGACCATCACAATCGCGGACAAGATGGTCCTCTCCTACATCAAGCAGGACTATGAAGGTGATGCCTTTTTTCCCGATTTTGACAAATCAGACTGGGATGTCACTTCTACGCAAAGTTATGACGATTTTGATGTCGTCACGTATATCCGAAGAGGATAACAAAAAACCATGCACTCCCACACCCTCTGCGAGTTTGACCATGAGATCAAACGGGCAATCGATGCCGAATTCGACCGCCAGCAGAATGTCATCGAGATGATCGCCTCAGAAAACATCGTAAGTCCCGCGGTGCGCGAGGCGGTGGGCAGCGTGCTCACCAACAAGTATTCTGAAGGGTATCCAAGCAAGCGATACTATGGGGGAAACGAGTTCATCGACATATGCGAGGAGCTTGCCATCGAGCGCGCAAAGAAGCTCTTTGGAGCGGAGCATGCCAATGTCCAGCCCCATTCCGGAAGCTCGGCGAACATGGAAGCGTATCTTGCGCTTCTCAAGCCTGGCGACACCGTCCTTGCGATGAGCCTTGACCATGGAGGACACCTCACTCACGGACATACGGCAAGCGCGTCTGGCAAGTTCTACCGCTTCGTGCACTATGGCGTCGATGCCAAGACAGAAAGAATCAATATGGACGACGTCCTTGCACTTGCGCAAACGCATCGGCCAAGGCTCGTCCTCGCTGGCGCAAGCGCGTACTCGCGATTCCTCAACTTCAAAGAGTTTCGCAGCATCGCCAACGAGGTCGGCGCCTACCTCATGGTGGATATGGCGCACATCGCAGGGCCGATCGCAGCAAAGCTTCATCCGGACCCGATCCCGCATGCGGATGTAATCACGACGACGACGCATAAGACGCTGCGCGGCCCTCGCGGCGCGATCATCCTCTCCAAAATCGAGGACCGGATAGATCCGGCCGCAAAGCGCAATCTTGCGCAGCGCATCGATTCTGCAGTATTTCCGGGCATGCAAGGCGGGCCGCTTGACCATGTCATCGCGGGAAAAGCCGTCGCGCTCAGGGAGGCATTGCAGCCTGATTTTGTCGGGTATCAGAAACGGACATTGGCGAATGCGAAAGTGCTTGCTTCCGAGCTTGCGGCCGGCGGCCTTCGCATCGTATCGGGCGGGACGGACAACCATCTCGTCCTCGTCGACATGACCCCGCTTGGCATCAGCGGCGGCACGGCAGAGCGCGCGCTCGAGGACGCCGGGATCTGCTGCAACAAGAACATGATCCCCAATGATCCAGGAAAGCCGACAGACCCGTCGGGCATCCGTCTTGGCACCCCTGCGCTCACGACACGCGGCATGGACGAAGACGACGTGCGCAAGATCGCGCAATGGATTGTAGGTGTCTGCGAAAGCCCAAAGGATGATGTTGTCAAAAAAAAGGTCAGGCAGGAAGTAATCGAGCTGTGCGCAAGGCATCCGATCGTGTGACCATGGCTGAAACCTCTTATCTTCCAAAGAAGATCCTGTCAATCCCGACAACATACATCTTCATGAGCGGCGCGTTTCTTGCCGTGCTGTTCTTCTCCGGCCTCCTCCTGCTCTCCATGCTGCTTGCGCTCAACATCGCGCTTGGAAGGACCATCCGTCCGCTCAAGAAGTTCGCAGTCGGCTACGCAATCGAGTTCATCTCGCTTTCAACCGTCGTCGCCGGCATGGCCTATGGTGTGAAGGCAGGCATCATCGTCGGCGCGATCAGCATGTTTGCGAACTTCATTGCGATGAACCGGCTCTCCAAATTCAGCATCTTCGTGCTTCCGCTTTACATCATGATGGGCATCAGCGCCGGCCTTCTTTCCGGAGCGCCAGTCGCAGCTGTCGGCATCGGCCTTGTCGTCGTGTATAACCTCATCAGCAGCAGCATCATCCTCGTCGGCTTCCGTGGCTCAATCATCAAGTGCTGCGCGTTCTCGTTTGTAAACATTATGTGGAACACTGCTATGTTCTTGTCGCTTGGAGCGCCGCTTCTTGCGCTTGCAGCATGAAAAAGAGGAACGAGGAAGAGCCCGATTCATACTCAGACGATCTCGCCGACAAAGGTATTGTGCTGCGAGCGCTTGATTCGCACATTGACGCTTCCCCTATCTTTGTCCGTACGCACGAGGATAGAGCGCCCTTTTGCGACAGCGATGCGCTCATTGCCGATTCGGCCAGGGCACATGATCTGCGCCGTGACGACATCGCCGTGTTTGAACGGGACGGTAAACTCCCTGGTATCATCAAGAACAGTGTCATGTACAAGCGTGACCCCGTGTTTTCCTTCAAGCGCCGCAAGCTCCTGCCTGAACGCATCCCAGGAAAGCTCCTCGGCTACTTTCTTTCCACGATCGTGGCGGATATAATTCTGGATGCCAATGAATTTGCAGCCGATCGATTTTGCAAACTCAATGATGGGGCTCATCGCATCGTTATTGATCCCTTTGAGATAGACCGGGTTGATCGTGAGCGTGATTGGCGTCTTGTCGATGATGTATCGTGCAAACTCCATGATGCGCTCGACACGATACGCATCCGTCCCCATGAGGGCCTTTGCCTGCGTCGCGTCCGTCGAAGAGAGCGAGAGATTGATCTGGTCAAGGCCCGACGTTGCGAGCTTGTCGACAAACGGGGGGCTGAGCATCATGCCATTCGTGATCACGACGACCTTTTTACAGTACGGGCTCTTCTTGATGTCTTCCACAAGCTTTGGAAGGTCAGCATAGAGAAGCGGCTCACCGTGCGGGTTGATATAGATCGTCACTGGCTTTTGCTTGTAGTCAAGAAGCTTGACTGTCTCGCGGGCGAGATAGTCTTCTTCGATGACAAAATCCCGTTCGCGGTTTCCCGTAGGGCCCTCGCCGACGCTGCAGAAGATGCACGACGCATTGCACCCCGTGATTGGCTTGACCTCGATGATGTCAGAGCCCTTGTCCGTGATGCCAAAGTACAGGTTCCCGTACAAGGGGATTCCGCTGTTCTGATGAATGTAAACCACAGGCCGTCCGTTTATTTTGTTCTTCAGAGTGGGAAGGTGTGTTGTGAACAGGAAGTGAAATTTTGCCGCCGTCTTCTCTGAAACCCCTTCAAAGGTGATGGAATGCGGCGTGCACGACCAGGAACCGATACGGTCGAGTTTTTTGGCTGGAATGCGAAGCTCAAAGAGGTTGAGCAAGGTGAGGACTAGTTCGGACCGCTCTTTCCGGAAGAGCAGCGTGTCGAACTTGATGGTTGCCATATCCTCGGCGGGACGGACAGACATATTTAAAACCTTCTTTAAGAATAACCATTTCGCGGCTCACAAAATATAAAAGTGCAACGACCCTGGTTTTGGCGGATGGGGGAAGAAGTGACGATCACGTACGAGACGCTCTACGAACTTTACCGCCGTGAAAAGGACCGCGCCGAGCTTCAGGAGCTTCCCGCATCGTTCTTTTCTGATGTTGCAGGCTACCTTGCAGAAAAAGAGGCCGCCGTGCGTCCTGCACAGGGATCGATCTTTGACAATGAGGCAGAGAAGGCGCGCATCCAGGCCGACAATGTCCGAAAGATCCTCAAGGCCCTCTATGACCGGCGCGAATCGAAGATCCTTGATATGGCGATGGTCAAGGCGCGGACGCAGGGCATTGTCAATACGCAGCCGCTCCTGGATCCGGAAAAAGACTTGTACACCTCCGTCGTCGGCATTCTCAATATGTATCGTGGTGGAGTCCTGCAGAATCTCATGATGGGGAGTACGGTGCGCGCACCCCAGCGCAAGCCACAAGACCATCTTCTTCCGGAGCGCGAAGCGACGACCCCGAGCGCCACGTTGACGGGAGTACCTTCAATGCATTTATTCAGCCCGCCCGCACAACCGTCAAAAGAAGCACCATGCTCACCCATGGATCAGAAACAACAGGCCCCTTGGTCCGCCATGGAGCAAAATGTCGCCCCCATCGTGTCCGACCCCTGCATTGAGCTACCCGCTGCAGAATCAAAGACTGTCCGGTTCCTGTGCGCCGTGCCAAAATTTGTCGGCCCGAACCTTGAGGTGTACGGGCCATTTTCGGAGAACGACACAGCAATGCTGCCAGAGCCAATCGTGAATGTTCTTCTAAGCAAGGGTCGCGTCGAAATGCAGAAAACATCGTCAAGCTAGGTCATGCCTGACGCCAAAGCAACCACAACCTTTATAAATCACCCGTGAACCCTTAAGCCAGTTGGTGGGACCATGAAGCTTGGCAAAGAACGGAACCGGCACTGCCCGTACTGCAAGAAACATACGCTGCACAAGGTCTCCCAAGCGAAGAAAAAAGCGCCGTCGTCCCTCTCGTATGGATCAAAGTACCGTGCCCGCGCAAGGGGAAAGGCCCGCGGCTTTGGAAACCTTGGCCGCTACTCCAAGCCCGCCGTCACAAAGTTCAAGATGACCGGCAAGAAGGCGACCAAGAAGACAGACCTTCGCTATGAATGCAAGGAGTGCAAGAAGGTCCATGTCCAGAGAAAGGGTTTCCGCGCCCGCCGTGTCGAATTCACGTGATCATCATGGAACAAGTTCAAGAACCTGCAAGCAAGTTCATCAAGGTGCGCTGCCCAAAATGCAAGAATGAGCAGATCATCTTTGGCAAGGCATCAAGCGAGGTCCAGTGCCTTGTCTGCAAAAAGGTGCTCGCGGAGAGCACGGGTGGAAAGGCGCGCGTCAAGGCACGGATCCTTGAAGTGCTCGAGTGAGTTTATCCTTCGCCTACTGGTTTTATCTTCGTGCCCGTCCTTGTGAGAATCGTGTCTATGACAGCGTCCGTTTTTTCTGTGGCAAATTGCCGGATCAGGCCAAGAGTTTGATACGTCGTGCAGATCTGTAATGCTTGTGGGTAATTTCTGATATTATAAAATATGGTGGCAGCATTCGCAAGGGTCACTGGCAGCGCCTCTGGAAGAACCTTATCAAGACGCTCAAGAACTTCCCCATACGCATGTGCCGCTTGATGATACATCGTAAAGCCATCTTCCTGTTTCCCAGCGCGCATAAGGGTATCCCCTATCGCTTTGATGGCTTCGCCGACGTGCGCAAGAGTATAAATGCGAAGATTCTTCTCGTCTGCCGTCTCATAAGATTCGAGCGCGTCGCCAAAATACTGCAGCGCGTCAAGGAATTCTCGGCGCCGATGAAAGACAAGCCCAATATTGAACTTGTCGACAGGCACGATGCGTCCATCGGATCCGTACTGCGCGAGCTCTTCAAGCTCTTGAGCTGTCAGCTCCATCGATCGCTTCAGCAATTCGCTGATCCTGTCTGTCAAATCGGATGTGCGTACCATGACCTCCCCTATTTTCCTTGTTGTCCATCAGCCAATTTCTCTTTCGCAAGATCAACAAGGTCATATACAACAGATTGCACTTTGGGCGGTGCGCTTTTGATTGGTAGCAAGCCCCTGCCGTTTGGCGTCTCGATGACCTTGTCATATTCGCCAAGCAGATAATGGAGCTGCGCCTTATATGCTATGCCAAAGAAATGCGCTTGTGCGTGAGCGCTCCCTCCAAGACCCCGCTCCACCTCGAAAAGCGCAGGAAGAAAGTGGCCGCGAGCAGCCTCCTCCTCTTTATTTTCCAGGAACCACTCGCCGATACGCTTAAGACCGTACGCGTTGTAGATGTGTGCCGAGTTTCTCCACCGCTCTGAGCTGCTCTCCTGAAGAACATGGCTGATCTCGCAAAGCGCATGATGGTACTCGCCGATATCCATGAGCAGCTGCGCAAGGCCAATATATTCTTCTTCGTTTCGGTTAGAGCGATCAAGCTCGAAGAAGATTTCGTTTCTTGCTTCAGACGCACGGCCTTCATGGATCGTCTTGGCCCATCGCGCAAGATGCTGCATGAAGTCAGTTCGCATGATTCGTCCCGATAGTGCGTTTGATATGCGCATAGGAGGGGAAAAGCAGGTAACTTTGCGCAACGCAAAGCAGCTGATAACGCTCTGTCGCCTCCGACGCAAGCGATTCGAGGCGCTCTAAAAGCTCGCCACAATCAGAAGAGGGATTTTCGGCATCCGCGAGAGCCTGCGCGATCCGCTTTGCAAGTGATGCCTCCATCGCCAAAAAGAAGGGCCCAGAATATATAATCCTTCCCCCAACAATGCTGCGGCAATACCTGAAACATACCCGAAACCTTTAAAAAGCGAGTCCTTCTTCGACCATGGCATGCTCTACTCCAAAGAAGGGTTTCCTGACGAGTCCGAACTTGTGCTGGCAACAATCACAAGCGTGCAGTACAACAGCGTGTTCGCGACGCTTGATGAGTACGGAGGCCGCACAGGGATTATCCACATCAGCGAGATCGCGCCAGGGCGCATCCGCAACATGCGCGACTATGTTACCGAAAGCAAGAAGACCATCCTTAAGGTCTTGCGCGTCAACAAGGAGCGCGGCCATATCGATCTTTCGCTTCGCCGTGTTTCCGACGCGCAGCGCCGCATGAAGAATACGCAGCTCAAGCAGGAACAGCTCGCCGAGAAGATTATCGAGTTCCTCGCAAGCGAACTCAAAAAGCCGCTCAAAGAGGTGTACAGGCTCGTCTCGGGGAAGGTCTTCGCGAAAGATTACCCTTATCTTTATCCGTGCTTTGAGGATATCATCGCTGGCGAGTTTGACATCAGGGAGCTTGATCTTGAAAAGTCTGTCGCAGAGAAGCTCGAAGCGCTTGTGCGTCAGCGCATCAAGCCACCCGAGGTCCGCATCAGCGCAAGGCTCTTCCTGCAGACATGGAGCCCTGATGGCGTCGACCAGATCCGGGACGCGCTCTCGAAAGCGCAGAGGATCGGCATGAAAGAAGCGACCGTGACGATCCAGTATATTGGTGCAGGAAAATATAAGATGGACTTCACCGCACCGGACTATAAGACATGCGAGGAGATCGTCGAGAGGACAAAAAATACCGTCGTCAGCGCGTTCGTCAAGTCCGGCGGCGAGGCGAGCTTCGAGCGCATCGAGGGGTGATGTGCGATGGACAAGCTCACCGCATACCAGCAGATCCTCTCCGACCTTGACAAGAAATGTCATGTTCCAATCGAACGCAGCAATGCATCGGACGCAAAGCTGACCGACATTCTCCTCTCAATGGACACTGACAATGGGCGCGACGACCGCCAAACCCTTGCAACTGCGGCGATCAATGCGTACTACAAGAAGCGGCCGATAACCTTCCGCACGCTCATCTGCGCACAAGAAGAGCTTGAAAGGAGCACGGAAGGCCAGGCGTTCCTTTTACTGGACTCCTCCACCTCTGCATTGGTATGTCATACAGCGGCCGTTGCCTCTGCTATCGTCGGTGTGTATGAGATTGCCGCGCTCTGCGCCGCTGCCGGAGCATACCATGTGTATAATACAATCAGAGTGGCCAGAGCAGCAAGGATGTCCGACGATGAGTGAACACATCTTCAAGTGCAAGGCTTGCGCAAGCTACACGATGGAGAAGACCTGCCCCGCATGCGGCGCAGAAACCATCAATCCAAAGCCGCCAAAATATTCTCCGGAGGACAAGATGGGGTCGTACCGAAGGAAGGCAAAGGGGATGGAATAGCTCTGCTTAAGGATACTCTTTACTTTAGAAGGTCGTAGAACGTGTCAAATATGGGCTTGCCTGTCGTTGCTAAGTGATAGTTGAAGCCGACCTGGTCGCAGGCCTCCTCGACTTCGAGGATATGCTCCCTCATCTTCTGCTGATACGTGCGCCGAAGCTTCGGGCTGATAAATGTTTTGAGTATCCCCTTCGTCTCCATGTCGTGCAGGCGCAAATCCCCCTCAAATTGGAGGTCGACCTCTTTTTGATCGAGCACGTGGATGATGTGGACTTCATGGTCGCCAAGCCGGGGAAGCGCCTTCTTGACCTCTTCGATTGGGACAAGAAAATCACTGATGAGAACGATGTAGCTTCTGCTCTTGATGAAGCGCTTGTACTGGGAGATCGCGCTTGCCAATCGGGACTCTCCCTCCGGTTTTACCTTGTTAAGATGACTTATCATCGACGCGACCTGCTGCATGCCGCGCGCCGGCTTGAAATTATGCAGCCTCTCATCGAATGTCGCGAACTGGAACTTCTCGTTCTGGCGCACGGCGACATAGGCGTAACCGACGGCAAGCATTGAGGCGTAATCGAACTTTGTGGTCTTTCCTCCGTAATCCATCGACGCGCTCGAGTCGACGATGAGATGCACGGAGAGGCTGCGCTCCTCCTCATATTTCTTGACGTAAAGCTTGTCCGTGCGCGCATATGCCCTCCAGTCGATCGCCCGGAAATCATCGCCGGGCGCGTAGATGCGCCGATCTTTGATGACGACGCCACGGCCATGAGCTGTTGATAGGCGAGCGCCAGAATAGTTTGATGTGATGCGCTTGCGGATGATCAGGTCGAACTTGCTTAGCAAGTCGAGGAACTCTGCAGTGATCATTTTGAGAGCAGCTCAGTGATCGCATCGTCGGTCGTGATGCCCTTTCTCTCCGCCTCGAAGTTGAGGATGAGGCGGTGGCGCAGCACAGGATAGGCCATACGCACGATGTCCTCGCTCGAGACGTGATTGCGGCCGAGGATGAGCGCGCGGGCCTTCGACGCGAGGATAAGGCCAATCGATGCGCGCGGGCTTGCGCCATACTCGATGAGCGATCCTCCGCGCCGCGTCGCCGAGACGAGCTTGACGATCTTTTGTTTGAGGTCATTTGCGATCGGCACCCTGCGTGTGAGGTTCTGCAGCGCAATGAGGGTCTTCTTGTCCATCACGACGGGAAGCTGTGGTATCTGCCGCTCGCCGGTATAACTGTCCACGATATGAAGCTCCTCCTCCATGCTTGGATAATCCACCTTAATTTTGAGCAGGAAACGGTCTGCTTGCGCCTCCGGAAGCGGATACGTGCCTTCCTGCTCAATCGGGTTCTGCGTTGCGAGCACAAAGAATGGCTCTTCAAGCTTGAATGTTGTATTGCCTACAGTCACCTGCTTTTCCTGCATCGCCTCAAGAAGGGCGGACTGCGTCTTTGGCGTCGCACGGTTGATCTCGTCAGCAAGGACGATGTTCGCAAAGATCGGGCCCTGCTGGAACTTGAATTGCCGGTGGCCGTCGGTTTCGTCGATGATGTACGTCCCGGTGATGTCGGAAGGCATGAGGTCCGGGGTGTTCTGTATGCGGCTAAACTTCATCTCCATAAGGTCTGCGATCGTGCGCACGGCAAGCGTCTTGGCAAGGCCGGGGTATCCTTCCAGGAGCGCGTTGGCATCGCAGAGCATCGACGCAAGAATCTGCTCCATCATCTCGTCCTGGCCAATAATAACCTTATGCGCTTCATCGAAAAACGACTTGAATATCCGCTCGTAATTTTTCATCTCATCACCTCAATTCGCTGAAATCCGCTTGAAGTATGCTTTGACGATCTCCTGCTGCTCTTTTGGGATGTTCTCTTCGTACGTGCGCGACTGCTCAAGATAGACTTCATCAGGGAAGACTTCTTCAAATGCGCGGTCCTCCGGGTCTTGCACCTCGCCGATGCGAAGCTCAAGCGACTTTGGCGCAAGCTCGACCTCAAGCTCCTCATCTCCAAGGGTCCCAACATGCTGGTCTCCAAAAATGTTTCGATTCACTCGCTCGCCCGCTCCCCCCTGCCCTTCTCCCTCGCCCCCTTTAGGGTCGCCGGCGAGCACGCTTTCGTTGAATCGCAGCACGTTGGGATCGCCTTCGCGCAGAAGCACCTTGTCGGCAAGCCCGGCGAGCGCGCCTTCAACATTGCGTGCGTACGAGGCCGCGCTGATATCAAAGTGTGTGACACTCACGATCAAAAACGACAGCAGGATGCAGGTGCATATCTTGTAGAACAGGTCGCGGCGCGAAAAGAACGTGCTTGCTGCCACTTTCTTGACCTCGTCGATGACCTCCTTGTGCAACTCGTTGACAAGCACATCATCTTCGCTCGCATAGTCTGCAGCCGTGCGAAGCTTCTCTCGCAGGTTCGGATAGTACTTTTCCACGAGCCGAAGCTTGTTGATTCCAATCTCCTTGCCGATGATAATTGCAGTATAAAAGAGCGCCGCGACGATGGCCCACATCGCGTACAGGTCAAAAATAGAGAGGATAAGGTAGAGCGAAAGAAAGAAGACGACACCATTGAGAAGCGATGGGAGGATAAGCACCTGCGCAACGGTCCAGCGGATCTCCCGCACGACCCACTTGAAGCTCTTCATCAGCTTTCCCCCTGGCACGCCTCGAGATCCTCGCGAAGCTCGACACGTTCATCCTGGCATGACGCAAGGGCGTTTCGCGCATCGACAAGCTCCTCATTTGCGACTTCCAACTCGCGCCGGACTTGCTGGAGCTGGCCGATTGTGGTCTGCAGCTCGGCCACCTTTTGCTCAAGCTCCCGCTGCGTTGTCCGAAGGCCTGCCTCGGCTTCCTCTTTTTGGCTCTTTACCGTCTTATACTGTCCGGAGAGCGCCTCTTCGCGCTCCTGTTTTACGGCAAGCTCAAAAGTAGTCTCATTCAGTTCCGCCCGCCGCTCATTAAGCTCGCTGATGAGCTTGTTGATCTCATCGATGCGCTCGTCATAGCTTTTGGAGAGATTCCTGTACGTCTTTTGGTATACGATGGTGACTGCGGCAAGGCTGATAATAATGATGACAATGATAAGCAGCAGAAACGTATTGACATTTTTTTTCATATATGCGATGGTCATCACCCTACAGAGAGTGGACGATACCCATAACTACCTGATTTAAGAAAAGTGCCTTGAGAATTTATAAAGTTATTGGTTGCTCTGTCCGGAATCCCTGGGGTAGTAGTGTCAAGAACCGCGTATAGGCCAATTGATATTAGCGGTTTTTGAGCATGCTCAGAAATCGCAATGAAAAAATCAGATAGCCAATAGGCGATTTCTGACACACCAAGCGACGTGCGCAGACCAGGCATCGGATGATCGGATCATCGGGAAGCACGTCAAGAACCACCAATATTGAGAAAAATAGTCGGGGTTCTTGAGCGTGCGAAGATACGCAAAAAATCAATGGACTATTGGCGATTTCTGACACATCCTTTCCCTACGCGGACAGAGCGCGCTACTACCCCGCCCCACATTCTCCGGACAGAGCCTGTGGCTCTTCCTCGTGCTAAACTTCCTTTTGGCGGATTCATGCTTTCGATTGGCAATCTTTATGTATCTGGGCCGTGCGCTTGCGCGCTATGGCAAACCCCTGGGTCGAATTTGGCGGGCCAAAAGAGCGCCTCCTTTCACGGCTTCGATCATGCGATATTATCCTCTCCGATCTTGACGGGACCGACACCCCCTCCACAGGAACGCGGGAGGTACTGCGTTACTCAGCATCGCATATCTTTGACGGAAACTTTTTGGGATGGGTATGGAGAGCGGCCCGCGCATGTGTTTTGGACCGGCATATTGATCGCACGCATCTTTGGCATGGTTTTGCCAGGCGTTTTCTCTCCGACCCGTCCGAGAAAGAACGCCTGCGCAAGCGGTATACGCCAAAGCATGCGTCCGCGCTGCTCTACCCCGGCGTCGCCGACTTTTACCGCTGTCTTCCCTGCGCAGAAAAAATGTATGTTACCAAAACAGTCCATGAGATCGTAATCGCGTTTGCGCAAGCAAACGCCTTCGACCTCATCTTTGCGGAAGTCTATGATAAAGCGCACCTGACACAGCAAATCGTCGAGAAGTTTGCGCACCGTCGAAGATATCTTGTCAAGGGGGACACTCACCACGATGAGGCGATGCTCGATGTCCTTTACTGGCACAAGAAAAAGAGAACAATCGACGACGTTGTCGGCATCAACGTATGCAAGGACGAGAGCCGCATCAATCCGCGCTTTGATATCAACATCGGACGGGACTATCAGGCACTTGTCCGCACATTACCGTAATCTCCTCCCCCACGCCCCTTCAAAGCAGGACTCCGATGCGGGCCGGCGCTCGTTGGGATACTCGCTTTTCTGCATCTCTTTTGGAAGGCTTGCCTTAGGACCGCGATGCCCAAGCGCGAGCATCGCGACAGCCTCGACATTCTCTGGGAGACCAAGCGCTTTTTTTGCTCGCTCATGATCGAATCCTGCCATGCCGTGCATGAAAAGGCCGCGCCGTGTCGCCTCAAGCGCCATGTTCTCCCAAGCCGCGCCGACATCATGGAATGAATGCCGGTTTGGCGTATTGTTTCGTGCAAAATTCATCATCGTGCAGCTTAAGATGAGGACTGGCGCGTTTTTGGCCCAGTTCCGGTTGAACTCGACCATAAGATCAAGAAATCTCTTGCGGTCCGCATCGCTTCGTGCAACGATGAAGCGCCAAGGCTGCTCATTGTAAGAAGATGGAGCCCATCGCGCCGCTTCAAAAACTGTTCTCAGGTCGTCGTCAGAGACAGGCTTGGCCGGATCGAATGAGCGCGGGCTCCACCGGTTGATGAAGAGTGTGTCGATGTCCGCGTCTGCCTTGCGGTGCGCTGCCACTTCCTTGTCGGTGTTCATCCCCCACTCTGTCTTTCTATCAATATTTAACGTTTTTGGCTCAAGTATAAGTATTCCGACAACCTCCCTCCTCCAATGCCAGGACATATCGGTTCGGATGTCGACCGTTTCCATCGCAAGAAGAGACAGATACTCAAGGAGGGCTTCAAACACCTCTTGAACCAGAATATTATCAAGATCCCGTCGCGCGGCGGCATCACGCGCGTGCCAATCGACCGCATCGAGACGCCGCAGTTCGTGTTTGACCCGGGTGGGAGGGGCGGTGTCGGACAAGGGGACGGCAAGGAAGGGGATCCGCTACCAGGACTAGACCAAGAAGAAAACGCACAAGGCCCAGGACACGGAATTGGTGAGGGCAAACCCGCATATGAAGAGACATACACACGCGAACAGTTTGCGGATCTTCTTGCCGAGATGCTCGAGCTTCCCCAGCGTAAAGATCAAAAGGATGGTCCACTTATCGAAATACATCACAAATATAATAGCATCCGCCGTGCAGGGCCACGGTCGCTGCGGCACATGAGGCGAAGCTATAAGGAGGCG
>CAZRZZ010000023.1:0-13695 GCA_964604755.1 uncultured Methanosarcinales archaeon
TCATACGGAAGATCAATGCAAACGAGTTCATGGTCTTCCGTGACGGCTACCTCATGCTCTTTGTCACTCTCATCTTTTACTTGTTCATGTGGGGGCATCTTCTTCCCGCGTTCACGGGCATGCGTGTGATCAGCTGGGTGGAAGGCATATTCTTTCTTGTCCTCTTTGTCGCGTACACAATTTATGTAGTTGAGCAGAAAAAACCCGCCTTTGGGAGATCGCACCTGCGTGAATTCATCGCGTATGCCGCGAAGATGCGGTTTATCACGACAATTAAGGACCGTCTTGTGCGCGGGCGAGCGCCGACACAAAAAGCGAAGGCAGAAAAAGAGCAGGCGCGACGGCTCTTCTGGGAGGCGTTCGCAAAAGATGTTATTCTCGCAGTAGCCGGGCTTGCCGCGCTCATCGTCGGCGCAAAATACGTCGTCGCCGAGGCCGTCTGGGGGGCAGCCACGTTTGGGATCCCGCGCAGCGTGATTGGCATGACTGTCATCGCGCTTGGCACAAGCCTTCCGGAGCTTGCGGTGAGCATCTCGGCTGCGCGCAAGGGGTTTGGTGATATCGTGATTGGCAATGTGATTGGAAGCAACATAACGAACATCCTTCTTGTCGGGGGAGTTGCTGCGCTTATCAGCCCTTTGCGCGTCGGCTGGAGCGTGCTCTTGGTTTTTGGGCCGGTGATGATTTTTGCGACCTTGCTCCTCCTCTTTCTTATGCGCACGCGCTGGAAGGTGACGAGAATTGAAGGCTTCGGCCTCGTTTTGCTCTATCTTGCGTTCATCGCCTTCACGGCGTCATCGCTTTTTATGGATATGCCCCTTCTGGCGCGGTAGTGTGTAAAGAAAGCAAAAACGGATTGTGCTTGCCTATTGCTTGATGATGCCGTAACCGATGAGACGGAAGCGGTTCGCCATGCGCCGCGAGATTGTCACGCGCGCGCCCGGCTTTGCACATACGGCAAGCTTGAGCTTGCAGTGCACCATGTTCTTGGAGATGTCCGTGACGACGCCGACGGTCGCCGCAGAATTCACGTTGAGCATGAGGACTTCGCCCTTCTTGATCGCCTCGACCTCTGCGCGCTCCTTTGTCCCAAGAACGCGCTTGAGCAGCTGCGCATCAAGGGAGAACTCTTCCCACGTCGGCGGGAGCTTACTCACGCGGCCGACGACGCTTCCTGAAAGCGCGTCGCTCTTGACGATTCCCGGATCGAGCTTCGTGAGCACGCCGATGCTTCCGCCGGGCACGACGGATCCAACGTCAGCGCCCCCGGTCTTGAGCGCGGCAATCGTTGTCGTGATGGGTTCATAGAATATCTTGTTCTCCTTTTCGAATTTGCGGCCGGGCCGGATCTCAATCCGGTCGCCGACGGAGAATTTCCCTTCGGCGACCGCGCCGCCAAGCACGCCGCCGACGATTTTATCAGGCGTCGAGCCTGGCTTATTGATGTCAAACGAGCGGGCGACGAACATGAGCGGGTCTGCATCCTCATTGCGTTCTGGCGTCGGGATGATCTCTTCGATCATCTGAAGAAGAAAGTCGATGTTGATATTGTGTTGCGCGGAGATCGGGACGATCGGCGCGTCCTCGAATTTCGATCCTTTCACGAACGCCTTGATCTCCTGATGGTTCTTCAATGCCTGGTCTTTCTTGACGAGGTCGATCTTGTTCTGGACGATGATGACGTTCTTGATGCCAAGGATCTGCATCGCCATCAGGTGCTCGCGCGTCTGGGGCTGCGGGCAGGATTCGTTTGCGGCGACGAGCAGGAGCGCGCCGTCCATGATTGTGGTGCCTGCAAGCATCGTTGCCATAAGACTCTCGTGTCCTGGCGCGTCGACAAGGCTTATCTTGCGTATGGCCTCCGTGTCCGACATG
The DNA here is from genome assembly GCA_964604755.1 of uncultured Methanosarcinales archaeon. Taxonomy (GTDB): domain Archaea; phylum Nanobdellota; class Nanobdellia; order Woesearchaeales; family UBA12501; genus CAZRZZ01. Next base: position 1,876 of record CAZRZZ010000023.1, read on the forward strand.
CACCCGATGCATTTCTTGCTCGTCGAGTAACATGCTGGCGGCTTGCACGATGGGCATTTATAGATTGTCGTGTCTGCGTAGCCAAGGCGGATCGTGATGCCGCGCTTGATCTCTTCAGAATGCGTGTCCGTCCACTTGCCGGAGAGGCGCTCGGTGAGCGTCGTCTTGCCATGGTCCACATGCCCGACAAGGCCGATATTGATCTCCGGCTGTACGGCAGCGGGCGCTTTTTTTGCTGCCGTTTTTTCCTTCTTTGGCGCCTTTTTCTTTGTCGCTGCTGGTGTTGCCTTCTTTGCTGCCATCTGAGCGACCGAAAAAGATGGTTCTTTATAAAGTTATCCGACGTTTGAATCCGTTGCTGCTCCGAAATATTCTTATAGCCTTATTCCAGATTTCTTCGATGACATGGATATCCTTGTTTCCATCGGCATCCTGCTTGGAGCATCGGGCCTGCTTGCCGGTTGCGCGCTTGCGGTGCTTGCGCATCAGGAGCTCCGGGGCATTGTGCGCCATCTTGAACTTACTCGTGTCGTTCTCTTCGCGCTTTGCGCAATCGTCGCCGCAGTGCTCATGCCGCATTGGGCCGGCACGGCCCTTGTCGTCGTGATGCTCGCTCTCTTCGTTTGGATGCATGCACGTCCGCAGAGCGATATGATCGTGCCGGCGATGCTCGCGGCTGCTCTCCTCTTTGGCGCAGCAAGCCTTCGTGCGCATCTTGTCGCCCTTGTCTTTCTTTTCGGCCTGCCTGCAGGGTCGCTTTTCGTCTACAAGGAAGGCATCACCAGGATCCATGCGGCGCTTTCACAGATCGCTGTTGCGCATGGCCCCTTCGTGCTGGGCGCTCTTTTTCTTGCGGTAATAGTTTCAGTCCTTTAGGGTGACATCGGCATCCATCTTTTCTTACCATCTCACGGAGCGGATCTTGAGCGCGTACGCGGCGTGGTTCACGATGATCGACAAGACGAGGCTCACCAGGACAAGGACCGCAAGATTCATCCAGCCGGGAAAAAAGATTGGGCTTGTCAGGAGGACTGCGCCGACGATGTAATCGATCTGGTCGATGACATACCACGGATGCCCGGGCTTGATGCCGACTTGCCGCTTAAGAAAGCTCTTGCACAGATCGCCAAGCATCGCGCCAAATCCCAGGAGCGTGCCAAAGTATATCGGCATCGTTGTATAGTCAATGATCGCAAGCGATTGCGCGAGGCTATGGCTTGCAAGCCCGGCTTGGATAGCGAACACCACTGTGCCGGCAAGGGCCGCGACGACGATGCCGCGCCATGTCTTGTGCGTGCCAAAGACCGGCCTGCCAAAGAGCGTTTTGCCCCGGTCGATCGGCGTGGCGATTGGCTTGAAAATGTTCTTGCAAAGCACGGGCGACATGTTCGCCGCGTATGCTGGCAGGAAGAAGTAGATGAGCGATGCGACGTGCAGCAGGATATCTGTCACGTCCACATGCTCACCCCATAGGTGGCAAGTGCGATGAGAAGGCCAAGTGCGCAGCCCACATACACCTGGAGAGGTGTGTGCCCGAGGAGCTCGCGTACATTCTTGATGTTGATTTTTCCTTCCTCGCGCAGGCTCATGATGATTTTGTTGATCGCGATTGATTGTTCACCGGCAAGCCACCGTACACCAAGTGCATCTCTCACGACGACGCCGGCGAAGATGAGCGAGATGACAAAGAGCGACGTCGGCCCGTCGAAGAGGAGCACGCCGACGGTGAGCGCCGTGACGATGGACGCATGCGACGATGGCATGCCGCCCGTCGATAACACCATGTGCCATGGAATCTTCTTGTCACGAAGCGAGTAGAGAAGAAGCTTTATCCCCTGCGTGATCACAAGCGCGGCTATGCACGTGAGAAGGAGCGGGTGGGTGACCGCCTTGATGAGTGTTTCCAACATCTGATGACCTCTTTGCGCGTGATGGAGGCGCAAGCTCTTAAATAAGTATGGGTGGAGAGGTCGAAAACTATTTAAATAGACCTCGAATCCAGAAATCCGCGTATTGCCTCTGTAGCTTAGTAGGTGGAGCGCGCGGCTGTTACTGGATGAAGCCTCGCTTTATCCTGGAGAAACCGCGAGGTCGGCAGTTCGAGTCTGCCCAGAGGCGCCTTTTGGCCCTGTGGCTTAGCCCGGCTATAGCACTCGACTGATAATCGAGAGGTCGAGGGTTCAAATCCCTCCGGGGCCACCATTTCATATTTTAGCTCCTTTTCTCCGAACCTTTTTAAGTATCTTAATCTTCTTTTTTTTCAAAACCCATGTCAACGACGAATCGATACAACATTCTTCTCTGCCACATGCTCGATGACATCAAGACCTCAGACCACCTCTCCCAGTTCGTCGCGTGGCGTCGCACCAAGGCGCACGCAATCGACGCGCTCGTGCAAGAGGGAGAGGATAGCGATGCATGGACAGCGTATCGCGATGCTGCCATGGACGGCGAGGAACACCGGCTTCTTTCCTCCCTTCGTGACGGCATCAATTATGGGCAGATCAGAAGGTATGAAGCTGCGCTTTCGCGTCTGCGCAAGGTCCACGCGCGCCGCGTGCGAAACGAGTTTCGGGGACGAGGCGACCTGCAACCGCTTCTCGGATACGGCTTGGTGCGCACGCTCGATGCGCTCATTTTGTTCTACAATCAGCTTGCGCGCATCACGAGGAGCGCAAAGCCAGAGCGATTCGCGAACAAGTCAAGCAAAGCGCTCGAAAGACAGCGTCTCGACGAGTTTCTGCGCATCGCAAAACACGAGCAGGGATTTTACGGCAATATTGCAATCATCAGCCACCGTCTTGGCCTTCCCGGCTCCGTGCATGACTATGCGGCCGCGCACAAGAGCTATGCGTTGCGGCGCAAGGCCGGGCGCGTGATGCTCGTCGGCCTCTCCGGTCTCCTTGCCGCTTCGCTTGGCGCGCTCGTGACCGTCGAGGCTTATCAGCCGCCGCCCCACGCGGATGCGCTTGACAATGACATCGTACGCTACATCCAAGATGACCGCATCGTCAATCACGAAGCTGAGACACGGCTAGAGAGGCGCTACGGCTTTGACATCGTCGGCCCGTACACACCCGATGACCTTGCTCACCTTGAAGCGCGCCTTGCGGCAAGCTACCCGCCCGAGGTCGTCCGCCTGCTCGGGCTTCGCCGCATCGTCCTTCTTGACGCCGGCCTCAAGACTCACGTTGACTATGCTGGTCGGGCAATCCAAAGCACGGGGGAGATGCGTCTTTTCTCCGGAACTTCCGGTGCGATCTTCGATCATGAAATGGCTCACTTTCAGACATTCACGCATGAGCGGACGCAAAGCGATTTTGTCGCACGGTGGAACGCGGTCGCCGGCCCGTATGAGCATGTCGAATACGAGGTCGGCCCGCGCGAGCGCGGCGGCGTCATCCGCGACCCGCGCTATAGCGATGGCGCAGCCCGCCATCTTCCCCGCCACGGGTATATCCTTGCGTATGGCGGCGTCAACTATCACGAAGATATCTCGACGTTTGTCGGGGCGGTCCGCTCCGACGGCCTTGCGTTCATCCTTGTCACGCAGGATTTTGATATTTACGAGCGCAAGCTTGCGCTCTTGCGTAACTATCACTATATTTCTGAAGAGGAGTTTGCCAAAGCCGCAGGGTTGGTCGCGCTTGCCCGCGCGGACAGAAAGCTCCAGGGCGCTCCGGACGCTGGCTTGTGCATCCCGGGCCTGCCGGAAGCATTATAAACAAGATTTCCGTCTGTCTCCACATGAATGAGGACAAGCGCGCACGCATCGTGATGCACTTTCTTGCGAACCTGCCGACTGTCGCGCAGCTTTCGGAGCTTCGGCAGTGGCGCCGCGCAAAATACGAATACATCAAGAAAATCGAGCAGCAGGAGTTCGACCACATGACGGAGTATTTCCGCAAGCGCGTCGTCGCCGGCTACGAGGCCGATCTTTTGCGCGACATCCTTTCCCGGATGGGCAAAAAACAAGTCAAGGTCGCGCTCGACTATTTCAATAATCTTTATGACCGCAACGAGGCAATAAAAAAAAACAATGCAGGCGTCCCTGCGTCGAAGGCAAAGGAGCTTCTCATCATTCCAGGGCTTGAAGCGAAGGTCGAGGGACTCATCCTTGCACTGCACTTCCTCCTTCGTTATGTGTACCCATCATTTCGCACGCCGCCCCCGCTGCGCTTCGCGAACGAGCAGGTCAAGGCCGCGGCAAAGCAGGACTGGAGCGCGTTTGCGCGATCCTTTGCGAACGAGCGTGTCTTTTATGGGCGGTTCCTCTCGTTTTCCCGGCGCATCGCAGCGCTCGTCATGACGCGCAGGGACGAGCAGGCGTACGTGGATGCCCTCGTCACGGAAGATACAAGGCGGCGCAAGGACCTTTTTGTCGTCCTTGGCCATGCCGCAATCTCGCTTCTTGCCGGAGGATATATAGGGTACGCCATCATGTCAGAAAGTGTAGGAATGCAGGACATCCTCACACCCCGGCCGGACGCCGTCCACGAGGTCGTCCAGGCGTACCGCGAGGCCGATCTTCTGCACGAGACCGAATCCGAGCGGCGCCTTGAGCAGCGCTACGGCTTTAACATCCTCGGTGACTTCACCGACGAAGACCTCAATGAGATTGAACGCGTGCTTGCAACAAGGTACAACCGGCAGCGGCTCTATGACCTTGGTCTGCGTACGATCGTCGTCATCGCCGGCCAATACTCCGACCGCGTCGACTATGCCGGCCAGTCGCGGTTTGGCGAGGGAGCGATCCGCCTCTTCTCAGGCAATGTCAGCGACACGGGCATTTTTGAACACGAGCTTGCGCACCTTCGCGCAAACCATTTGGGAGGGCGCGATTCTTCGTTCTGGACAGAATGGGACCGGATCGCCGGGCCGTACAACAAGGTCATCTTTCGACGCGGGACTGCGGCGCGCGGCGACATCGCGCTCGTCCAACATTACGTGGACGGCTCCGGCATCGCGCTTCCGCGGTTCGGGTACGCGCGTGCGTACGGCGGCGTCGACCACCAGGAAGATATCGGAATGATGGTGCAGGCGATCAAGGCGGATCCCCATCATTTCGCGCGCGTCCAGGAGAGCTTCGACTTGTACCTGGCAAAGTTCGCATTCCTCGAGCGTCACGGCTTCATCACGCGAGGGGAGCATGAGCGCGTCCGTCACATAGTCGATGGGGCGCGGCAGCAGTCTTCTTTGCGTGCGGCGCAGTGATTGCTGCCAATCGACTAAATACTAATAGAATGTCGCGGTCTCAAATTTTTTGAAATCCCTAATCTTGTACGTCTTCGCGTTTGGAAGCTCGATTGCGTCGACGGCGGCGTCGAATTCCTTGTCGGTGATCTCGAATTCCTCCCGATGACGGTTTCCGTTTCCCGTCTTTGGATAGAACTTGAAGATTTTCCAGCTCACAATCGGCTTTGTCGCAAGATAGTCGCGAAGCGCCGGAAGCGAATGAAGGTTCTTTTTTGTCACAATCGTCGTGATCGAGACTTTCTTGCTCCTTGATGTGAGATAATCAATATTCTTCATCGTCATCTTCATCGCTCCCCTTTTTCGCATCGCATCATTGGTTTTTTCATCCATCGAACCGATGGGCAGGTTCACGACGTCGACAACCGCAAGCTCGTCGTCGGTCCACTTCTTGACGAGCCAGCCGTTTGTGTGCACCTTTGTCGTGTATCCTTTCCCTTTTGCGTGTGCGCAAAGCAGCCACAGCCCCCGATGCAGCGTCGGCTCGCCGCCGACAAAGACGATAGTCTTGATGGAGGGCGGAAGATCGTCGATGATCCTCTTTGATTCCTCGACCCTCTTTTCGACATTATCGTCGGTGCTGATGCAGAATCCGCAGTCCCAATTGCACCTGCTTGTCAGCTCGATTGCCGCGATGCGAGGGGGGTGGTCCATTGATGGCGTGGGCGCCGGCGTCTTTTATAAATTTTCGGAGCGAATCTTTATAAATTAGCAGGGGTCTCCGCGCACCATGGCAGACGATATCGATTTTTATGAAGTTGGTCACCGTGCAGCAGTCATGGTTGAGTTAGGTGAGCATGATTTTTCGCGGATCATCATCCGGGAGGCCCTTGGCGGGATGGTCGCGGATGGTTACCGTCTCCCTTCCCGTGAAGATTACAAGGCAAAAGCGCTCGCGCTGCTCGATCGTCTGGGCTCAAGCGATGATCCGGTTAGTGTAAAGCAACGATCACTTGAGCTCATGCTCTTTGACCGAAATATCCCCAAAGATGATCTTGAAGCCTTCAAAAAGCGATATGAGCGGCGCTCCGTGGCTTACCTTGTAATCGCAAGAGAAAAGCCCCATTATGCCGCAACAATGGAGTTCCTCGAGGACATCGTCAGCGGAGCAGAATACGTCGGCCGCGGCGCTGCTATGATTGCAAAATACGCAACCATCAGCGTCCCGCTCCTCCTCTGGAAGATTGGCAAGAAAGCAAAGCAAGGCGCTCTTGCGTACTATCATATGACAGACGACGAGAGAGGAGAACTCTACAAGAGCATCGCAGACGCTGCAAAGAGCATCAGCATCGGGACGGGGAAATTCGTCTATGACACGATAGACCCGATCATTTCCGGCGCTCTTCTTGGGGGGGTTTTCCTTCCGACGGGGATGAGACGTTTCTTTAGCTATGCACGCAAACTCGACGAATCCGAGCACGAAGAACCAGCGCCTCATCGTAGTCGAGATGAGATAGCAGTGTCTCCAAAAGAGGTTATGAAGGTCACAAGTGGGTTGCTGGGTCTTTCAATTTCTTTCGTTTTTATGTTGGATTGTATGTTGGAGGCAAACGTAAACCATCATCGCCTAAGCTCTTTCGAGGAACTCATCGCATATGCTCTCCCTTCCGCGTGGGCAGCAAGCGCGCTTTACGAGATCGGCCGCTTCGCTGCACAAACAATCAAGCTGAACAGGGAGCGTCTTGAATCCTACAACGCGCTTCACAAGGCGAAGCTGCCCTCTTCCTCACCATTGGCGTCCGCGCAATCCCTCGATACCCCCAATATCCGTGTCGACGTGGATAGTAATGATGGGTTTGATGAGGTCCCCGTCTATCTTGATATCAACGGACAAGAAGAGCGCGTGCACGCCGTCCGGGAGAACACGGCGTTACCTGCCAAAAAGATGGCCTTATGACGCTCAACAAGTACAGCCAAAGGATAACGCAACGCTATTCGCAGGCAGCATCGCAGGCGATGCTCTACGGCGTTGGACTTACCGAGGACGACATGCAAAAGCCGCAGGTCGGCATCGCGAGCATGGGCTTTGAGGGAAACACGTGCAACATGCACCTCAATGCGCTTGCAAAAACAATCCGTGACAATGTGTGGAAGCAAGGCATGGTCGGCTTTGTCTTCAACACGATCGGGGTGAGCGACGGCATCAGCATGGGAACAGAGGGCATGAACTACTCGCTTCAGAGCAGAGACATCATCGCTGACTCCATCGAGACGATGATGCGCGCCCAGTGGTACGACGGCCTCATCGCCGTCCCCGGCTGCGACAAGAACATGCCCGGATCGCTCATCGCAATGGGGAGAATCAACCGTTCCGCGATCATGGTCTACGGCGGCACGATCAAGCCCGGATGCAAAGATGGAAAGCAACTTGACATTGTCAGTTCCTTTGAGGCATACGGAACATACATCGGAAAGAAAATCGACGAACAGGAACTCAAGGAGATTTTCATGAACTCCTGCCCGGGTGCCGGCGCGTGCGGGGGCATGTACACGGCAAACACGATGGCGGCAGCGATCGAGGCCTTGGGCATGAGCCTTCCCTACAGCTCCTCGAACCCAGCAGAGAGCAGGGAAAAGCAGGATGAGTGCGCACGCGCCGCACACGCCATGCGTCATCTTCTCGAAGCGGACATCAAGCCGCGCGACATCATGACAAAAAAGGCGTTCGAGAACGCGATCACCATTGTCATGGCGCTTGGCGGCAGCACAAACGCCGTGCTCCACCTCATCGCGATGGCACGCGCCGTCGGCATCGACCTTGCCGTCGATGACTTCCAGCGCATCAGCGACAAGACGCCATACATCGCGGACCTCAAGCCAAGCGGAAGATACCTCATGCAGGATCTCCATGAAGCTGGCGGCGTCCCCGCGGTGCTCAAGCTCCTGCTCGACGGTGGTCTCTTGCATGGCGGCTGCCTTACCGTCACCGGAACGACACTGGCAGAAAACCTCGCAGAGCTTCCTCGCCTTAAGAAAGGGCAGGATGTCATTCGCTCGCTTGACAACCCTATCAGGAAAACAGGACATATCCAGATCCTCTACGGAAATCTCGCGCCGACAAGCGCTGTCGCAAAGATCACCGGAAAAGAGGGCGAGCGTTTCAGCGGAATCGCAAAGGTGTTCGATGGCGAGGAGGCCGCGCTTGTTGCGCTCGAAGAAAATCAAATCCAAAAAGGGGATGTCGTTGTCATCCGCTACGAAGGCCCAAAGGGAGGACCGGGCATGAGCGAGATGCTCACGATCACAAGCGCCATCGTCGGCAAAGGATTAGGAAAGGATGTCGCACTTATCACGGACGGGCGCTTTAGCGGAGGGTCGCATGGATTTGTGATCGGCCACGTCACGCCGGAGGCCCAGGAAGGAGGACCGATTGCGCTTGTCATGAATGGCGACCGCATCGCAATCGACGCGATCGAGCGCACGATCACCTTGCACGTCTCTGATGAGGAACTTTTGCGCCGACGCGATGCATGGCATCCGCCGCTGCTGAAAGCAAGCAGGGGAACGCTTGCCAAATACATCCGATGCGTGAGCCCGGCGCATCAAGGATGTGTGACCGACGAATTGGATGATTGTAGGTAATCACTCTGAAGATACCGTATAGCAGTATATACGTCTTTTTTAAGCAAGACGTGTCTTCTGAAAAAGTTTATATACCTGCATGTCCTTACTCTCCTTGTGATTGTTGGAGGGATAGAGATGAATTTTGCCTCGCAGAAAATCGTCCAATGCAGCGTCTGCAATAAGGACTTCCTGTATTTTGGCGGTTCGACAAGCGAGGATGAGACGTATTTCTGCAGTCCCGATTGTACGGAGAAATCCCAAAAGTTCTAGGTCGAAAGTTCAGTCCTGGTACTGTGCGAAGACGGAATCAAGTTGTGCTTTGATTGCCTCGAAGTGCTTTTTGCCCTCTTCGCTTTCTTCATAGGCGTGCCCTTGCTGCACGATATGTGCAAGACGCTTTGATGGCATGATCGCGTACCATGTGGCAGCAAGGAGGCCTGCCAAAGATGTGGCGCCAAGTTTTAGCACATCCCTGATACCCTTGCATTCTTTTATGCCTTCCACCGCGCCTACCATGACCCATGCATAGAATTCCGTGCGGGGGCTTTCCTTCACCATCCTGAGCGCGTCCTCTTCAGAGAGGATGGGCGCATCCGTCGACTGTTTCGCGAGCAGGTATTGCGAGGGAAGGTCGCGCAGAAGGTAATACCCCTGATCTTTGATGTCGGGGTTTGGGTGCTGCATCGACGCAAAGCCGAGCGTGCCCGTCACACGATCGCGAAGCGATGCCTGCGTGTCCGTATGCGCACGATCGATGATCGTGACAAGGTCATTGCGGCAAGGAAGCTCATCTTCGCACCCATTCATCGCGTACACCGCATGCAGTTGTTCGATGGTCACTTCGGTCTCCTTTGGAATCTCCGTCTCTTTGAGAAACTCCTCAAGGTACTGCGGATCATTCCTGAGCCGTCGCTTATGCTCTGCGATGCGCTCATCCGCCCCGATTGGTCTTGTCGTTGCCATCATCGAAAAGGGACGCCTGCTGCTTTAAAAACTTTTGGAAGATATCGTTGGATTTCTTGTGCCTCTTGAGTGAGGCGTCGTGCGCCATCGACAATCCTCTCGAGCGTGTTTGGAACATATCCTGACTCCCGCTGGATAATCTTCTCTGGCGAGATCGCCTTCTCATATCGTCGTCGGATCGAGGGCAGCTTTCGCGCCTCTTCCTCTGTTCCAGCAAATGGTACGCGCGTTCCCATCACGATGTCGGCAAGCGGGCTTGTGACGCCCCAGTTCGCGTCCTGGTTCCGGCCCATATGATGGTCATAATGCCAGGGAAGGTTTTCGCGCGTCCATTCAAGGTCAAGATGGGCTCTCTTGTGCTCGATGTAGTACTTGCGCGCGCTCCACGCGAGCGTCCCGACAAAGAAGGGTGCGACGGGAAAGAGGGGGAGGTGCGATGCGACAAGAAGCGCAAGGCCGATCGCCTCCTTTCGCTGCGCGCTGTCGTGCAGCACAGAATGCTCATAGCCGGTATCATACATCCCATGCACACTCGCCGCGCGGTGATGGTCGTGCCAGTGGAATGCAAAGACGCTATCATCATCTTTGCCGAGGCCATGAAGGAAGTATTTGTGGATGGCCCACTCGGCTGCGATCGCATATGCGCGCCCGATGAGGATACCAAGCATGGAGAGACAGACGTGAATGAACTATTTAAGCCTCCGCATATATACCTAAAAGAACTTTTTGAGCCGCATCTGGCCCCGAAGATTTTCAAGCAGCTTACTCGTCTTGAAGATCTCGTCAACATCATATCCAAACTTCCTCTTGACAAGATCGCGCGCATACTGGAGCATGAGCTCTTTTGATGCGAACGTGATCGGCTTTGAGCGCATGCTATTTCGCGCAGCCTCGCGAACGACCCATACGCCAAGCGGCGCCCAATACTCGTCGCTGATAAACCGCAAGGTCAGCGCTGCTCCCTGGCGCTTTGCAGCGAGCATGCCTTCAAGGACGGCGATCCTCGCCGCGTAATATCCTCCAGCAGTGTTCTGCGCATATGTTTTACGGCCTGCGTAACTCTCGTAGTCCGTCGCGAACGTGCTTTGCTGCTTTGCGCCGACGTATGTCTCGAACAATTCGTACTGCCAGACTTCAGGAAACGTCATCATAAGGAAATAATTTCCAAGATGCGATCCGAAATGGACGCCGTATTCCATGTGATTATCAAAATCCTTGATCACCGCGATGTGCTGCCTGCCGAGCGTGTCGTCGACAGCCGTGATGCTCCATCTGGTCGGCACAAGCTTGCGCTGTGCCTTGACACCAAGATTCCCCGTCGAGAAGAGGCGCGTCAGATAGTGCTCATCAAACCCTCTGCAGGAAAGCGCCGAAAGCCCCTCTGCCGCTTTAAGATCGATGTCGGACACGACTTTTTCCACTTTTGGTGGAATCTTCGGATTCGACACAAGCTCTGCCTTCGTGATCCGGATGTTCGGGCCGTGCGGCGTGACATCATGCGAGGGTGATATCTTAAACATCGGCTTCTTGGACAGATTAATCTCGACTTCTGCCGGCTTTGCGGCCAGTGCGATCGTCTGCCCCATCTCAAGCCACCGGTTCCGAAAACCGCGCACGTCTGCTTTGAATGACGAGTTGATGAGGGACGCGCGCAGATCGATGATGTCGGAGATGCCATACCCCTGCTCTTTCCACAACCGCGGCGCATCGTGATGGCGGTCCTCTTCGACGGCAAGAAACCCGACATTCACGCCCGGGTACCCGTGGCGTCCGACAAAGATGTTTGGCACATCGCCAACGAAGTCCTGTTTTGCCTCAAGGTGAAGTCCTTTGTGCACGATCATCTTTGCGCGAAGCGGGCAGGTGCGTCCATCGCCGCAGAATCGGCCCTTGCACCTGATGCAGTCGAAAATGTTCATGAAAGAAGAGGCGTCAGCACCAAATAAAAAGCTTTATTCGCCCGCGGGCTTGAGCGTCTCCGGTTTTTGCGGAAGCGGGCTCTCTTTTTTGGGGAGTGTATCCTCTGTCTCTTATACACAT
>CAZRZZ010000024.1:0-11345 GCA_964604755.1 uncultured Methanosarcinales archaeon
ACGCCCTACATCCTTGATATGGCTGGCGAGCGAATGTATTCTGGTGCATACCAGTTCGAGCCATGCCGTGATGAGATCATCCGTGAAGGAGAGGGGCTTGTCGTGTCGTATGGCGAGATGCTCTATCGTTGCCTTGATGTCGTCGAAACTCTTCGTAACCAGGGAATGAACGTGGGCCTTGTCAACAAGCCGACGCTCAATGTGTTTGATTCTCGAATGCTTGAAGAGAGATATCGCAAAGCCCCGTATATCCTCTTTGTCGAGAGCCAGAACGTAAACACCGGAGTCGGCGTGCGCTTTGGAGATTGGCTCAAGATTAATAATACCAAAGGAGGCTATATACATATGGGTGTTGTCCGCGGAGGAAATGGCGGTCTTGATCGGCAAATTGACCATCAAGGGCTTGGTGTGGATTCTATTCTAGCAGGGGTTCGTGCACTTCACGAGAGGACAGTGCTTCATCCCTAAAAAACCTATCAATATGGTCCCGTGCGTGTGCTCGGTGAGCACGCGGCCATGCCATTCAAGATGCCGGATGATATCAAAGTAGACCTCTTGGTTTTGGAGTCCGCCACGAATCGATGCTGAAAAAAAGATGTTCATGCTTTTTCCTTTCCTTCCAATATTTTTTTGTGCAGAAGATAATTTGTGACATCTTTTCGATATTCCTTGCTGATGCTCTCCGGCCTCGCAACAGAGACGTAAAAGAGCGTGAAATAAATTGTCTTGAGCATGCCCGCACCCACACTGACGATGATAACCATAATAAGTGCAAGGAAGAGCAGGATCACAAGGACAACAGGGGTGCCAAGAAACATGGTAAAAGGGACACCGATGATTATTGCAAGCAAGAAGAGCAAGAAGAAAAGGGGACCGAGGATGATGCTTGTGACAAAATCAATGCCAAACACGCCGGCAAGCGCGCCAGGGATGTTGTTTCTCATGTGCTTGATATCGGCAAATGCTTCACCTACATGCTTTTCCAGGATGATCGCCGCGGGCAGGAGATAGTTTCCAAGCAGGTCCCAGATCTCTTCGATCACCTTGGCAACGGCGTGCAGGGCGGTGCGGATGATCACGCCAAGGCCGTGCTGCCCGCCCTTCCCACGGACAACCCCTGCGGCGAGCGCAAAGAGGATGCTGAGGGCACCAATCGCAATGATATCCCACATGTTTTGCCGGGCGCGACGGATACCCTCCCTGTACGTCACCTGCCTTCCGGCAAACGTTTTGTATACAATCCAGCACTGCGCTGCACGGTAATAGGTAAAGATAAATGGTATGATAAATAATAAAGTAAGAACAAGGAGGATCATCGCACTCGCAGCTATTGCGCGGATGTTCTCATATGGGATAATGAGCCCCACGATGCTCGCAGCGAAGAGGGCGGCGAGCACAAGCGAGACGATGATCTGGGCTATTGTCGGCTTGAGGATGTCTGGATTTCTCTTGATGAGGACAAATGTCGACTTGAGAAGGTGAAGGGTGTCCTTGAGCGCGTCGCCAAATGAAGGGTGTTTTGGAAGCACGCCACCACCCCCATCATGCCGGGGGCGATACTCATTGTTTCCCTTTCTTTTTTCTTTGTTCTTTCTCCCGCTTCGGGACGTCCTGCACCTTTCGGTAGCCAAGCCAGACGATAATCGCAAGCTCGATGCCAAGAACGACGACGCGGCTTATCTTAGAGAGGTCTCCAAACACGCGCACGGTCCCCTGGACGAGCGTGATGATACCGCCAAACATGAATCCCGACGCGATCGCGTCGACGGTGAGCGGCAAATACATGCCAAGGACGATCGCAAGAAGGCCGATTGGCGCCGTGATATAAAAGATGTTCTTGATATATGCATTTCTTGCATTCTCGAACTCCTTGTTGCACATGTCACACATCAAGTCGATTGGGCATCCTGTCTCGTTGTCGTACGAGTAGCGCACCATCCCCTGCTGTGCATAACAGGCCTGCTCCTTTGCGACAAGCACGGGACAATCCACCTGTACGGGCGGCTGTTTTCCGATCGGCATCGGCCGGCCATAGGGCTCATCCATCCTGCAATACTTATCATATTGGGGCTCTTCGTAGAACGCATCAATGAGCGCATAGACAAAGAGTGCGAACACGACGGCGAGGCCGACCGTGAGAGAAACTTTCTTGAGGTTGATTGCCATGATGGATTTCTTGCCGTCGCAGTTTAAATATCTATCTATCTTTGAGGTTTCTTGAAAATAAAGAGGGGTATAGTTCTTTGTAGTATTGTTGATACTGACCGTTAAATTTTTTGGCACCTACAAACATTCTTGACGCTTTGATTCCACCATACCCGAAGATTATGATAAGTAAAATACCTACTATGACTCCGGTGCCTTTGCTTAATTTGTCAAAATCCTGGTGGACTGCAAGAAAAACGCTGTAACAGGACAGAAGAAAAGCAGAAAAGGCAACTGTACTTGTAGAGATATAAAAATCTTTTCTCTGCTTTCCTCTTTTATATATATTGAAAAAGACGTTCTCCTACTACATTTATATAGTTTTGTTCTGAAAATTGGAGAAACTCAATCCTGGGTGAACTTTGTATAAATCCTTACGCAAGAGTCGCAGATAAGTCCATTTTTAATCAGCTCATCATAGCTGATGCCTGGATGTTCCATGCAAATCTGAGGACAGTTACACCCTCTATTCATACTATCACCTTTGTATACCATATTTGGCTTCTTAATAAAGTTTTCTTGGTTAAGTATCCAGTGGGGGTTGGAGCCCATGTGATCGACGGCATCGGCGATAGGAGCATCTTTGGACGGAAAGCTGTAGATTTTAAAAACGCTTAAATAGCACTGATTGTCTCCAACCGTCGCGGCCAACCTCACGGAACGCCGTCTGCACACGGGAGGGTGCACATATGAGTTCAGCAGAATACGATATCATCTTCATCAGCGGGGATCCGCCGCTTGATCACCCGCTCAATGGGGTGGCAGTCCTCTCACGCCTGCTCGAATCAAAAGGGTACCGTGTCGGGCTCATCAGCCGGCCGCAAAGCGATGCCGACTTTTTGCGCCTTGGCATGCCGCGGCTCTTCTTTTGTGTTACCAGCGGACTTCTTGATTCGATGCTCGCGAATTACACCCCACTTCTTCGCAAGCGCGAAGGGGTCGATGTCCCGGAACGCGCCGTCATCCTCTATGCGAATCGCCTTCGTCAGGTATTTCAAAGCCCGTTCATTGTTATTGGAGGGGTCGAGGCGACGCTGCGCCGCTTTGCGCACTTCGACTATTGGGACAATGCGGTGCGGCGAAGCATCCTTCTTGACAGCAAGGCCGATGCGCTCATCTTCGGGAACGCCGAGAGAAGCATCCTTGAATTTGCCGCATGCATCAAGGCATTGCGGGACCGCGGTCTGGAAGGGAGTACACTGCGGGATGCACGTGAGTGGCGTTTTGTCCGCAGTATCGCCGCGCGCATCAGGCAAGGTGAGTTTAACGGGCCACATCCCCTCATGGAGGGGGTGGTGGAGCTTCCGTCGTTTGAGGAAGTATCCACAGACAAGAAGAGATTCGCTCGGTCAGCGCAGCTTGCCCACTACCACATGGAGCGGCCATTTCTTGAGCGGACAGACAAGGCGATTGTGTTCCATAACCCCCCGGTATATCCACTCACTGAAGAGGAGATGGACGCCGTCTTTGAGCAACCCTACACGCGCGCATTCGCGCAAGGCTACTCTCCTACAAAAGAAGAGAGCGATGCGCTCGACCATATCAAGAACTCCGTCGTCATGCATCGCGGATGCTGGGGCGGATGTCACTTCTGCACGATCCCCCTGCAGCAAGGAAAACCAATCGCTCGACGGTCGAAGGAGTCTATCGTGCGCGAGATACGCAAGCTCGCGTCGGAAGGCACAACAAAAGTCCAGGATCTCGTCGCTCCGACGACAAACATGTATGGGTCATCCTGCACGCTCTACAACCGCAAGGTGAGCATCCACTCCCCGATCCTTGGGAAAGACATCACGGTCCTTGTCAAAGACGAGCTCTGCAATGAGCGCTGCGTCGGATGCGCGTACCGCAAGTCCGATGAGCGCCCACTCATCGATCTTCTCATCGAAATCGAAAAGATCACGGAAATCGACGTCGAGATCCGCTCTGCGATACGGCATGACATCATCCTCTCGCAGCCCCTTCTTTTCCGAAAGATTATGGAGCACACGACGCGCCTCAAGATCGCGCCTGAACACACGCGGGATTCCGTGCTCGCATTCATGAACAAGGCGTCATCGCAGGACTTCATCCGTTTCCTTGAGGAGTTCAGGAAGGTCAATTTGGAGCAGCACACCCATAAGAACCTCGTCCCCTATTTTGTCGCTGCGCATCCCGGAACGACGCGGGAGGATATGGAAGCAGTGTATGACTTTGCGATCAGGCAAGGCCTCTTTGTCAATCTCACGCAGGTGTTCACTCCAACGCCCGGGACGATATCGACGGCAATGTATCATACCGGCATCCATCCGCTCACGACAAAAGAGGTCTATGTGCCTCGCACATTTCGGGAGAAAAAAGACCAGAAGAACATCCTTCTTGGCGCGGCAGAGCAGGGTTGCGACGATGCGCTCTGACGTGTCAGAAATCGCCAATAGTCCATTGATTTTTGCGTATCTTCGCACGCTCAAGAACTGCCGCCTGTCTTACTAAGCAATCACACTATATGCTTTAGCGGGTGGTTCTTGACGCGATCCGCAACTCTCTTGCCAGCGCTATGGCATATTCATCTCCAGCTCACGGCAACATCGTCTGTTCTCAAATACGGGTCGATTCCGGCATTCTCGATCGCCAGGTGTTTTCCGGCGCCATGCTCGAGAAGGCCAAGCCATGCGATCATTGCCGCATTGTCGACGAGGAACTCGTTCTCCGGCGCATAGAATCTTGCGCCTCGCTCCTCGCACATGATCCTGCACATCTCCTGCAGGCGCTTGTTACAGCCGACGCCGCCGCCGATGACAAGCTCATCTTTGCCGCAATGAGCCATTGCGCGCTCTGCGACCTCGACGAGCATCGCAAAGACCGTCTCCTGCAGGGCAAACGCGAGCTCTTCATTCGAGTGCTTTGTGTCTTTGATTTTTTGACGCAGGTTTGTGAAGATGCCGCCAAAGCTTAAGTCCATGCCTTTGACGACATAGGGGAGTTCAACGAATTTTTCCTTCTGTGGATACGCCTGTGCAAGCTTCTCGATCTTTGGGCCGCCAGGAAAGCCAAGCCCCATCTCGCGCGCAACGCTGTCAAGAAGATTGCCAACACCCATGTCCAGCGTCTCGCCAAAGATGCGGTACCGTCCGCCGTCATACGCAATGATCTGGGTGTTCGCGCCTGACGCATAGAGGAGGACGGGGTCTTTTGCACCCGTGCGAAGGCGGCCGATCTCGAGGTGCGCGATGCAGTGGTTCACGCCGATGATCTCTTTTCCATGCAGCGCTGCAAGGCTTCGCGCTGCCATCGCGCCGATGCGGAGCGCATGCCCAATTCCAGGGCTTGCCGAGTACGCGACAAGGTCAATATCTCTCATCGACAGCTTTGCCTTCGCAAGCGCAGAGGCGATAACCTCCTTGCAGACCGCGACATGGTGGTCGGCAAGCTTTGCCGGGATGAGACCTCCCTCGCTTGTCGTGTACACATCCTTTTCATTGGTAAGGACATTTCCATCGGAGTCAACAATGCCGCAGCCAAACGTGTGTGCCGTGCTTTCAATGCCAAGACAGATCGTCATGGGGCGGGAGAGAACTGAAGGAGTATTTAAATATGTGTGGTTGTTCTTCACCCGACCGTTACCATGGCGCAAGCGACGATATCGAGAAAGCCTTGCAGGGGCAACCACATGGCTTTCGACGAGTTCTTGAAGACCGTCCAGAGTTATAACCCAAACGCGAACGAGAAGCTTCTCAAGGATAGCTACGACTTTGCGCATGACGCGCACGCTGGTCAGGACCGCGAATCGGGCGAGGCATACTTTGTGCACCCGCTCGCCGTGGCCTGCATCCTTGCGGAAATGCGCGCAGATTCTGCAAGCCTCGCTGCTGCGCTCCTGCACGACTGCGTCGAGGATGCAAGCGTGAGTCTCGAGACGATAAAAGAGCGATTCGGAGACGAGGTCGCGATGCTCGTTGAAGGGCTCACCAAAACCGAGGGCATACAGTTTTCAAGCAAGGAAGAATACAAGGCCGAGAACCTTCGCAAGGTGCTTCTTGCGACGACAAAGGACATCCGCGTCATTCTCATCAAGCTTGCCGACCGCTTACACAACATGAGGACAATCAAGTTCGTCCGTGAAGACAAGCAGCGGCGCATCGCGCAGGAGACGCTTGACATCTTTGCCCCCATCGCGCACAAGCTTGGCATGCGCCAGATCAAAGGAGAGCTTGAGGACCTCTCGCTTAAGGTACTCGACCCAGCGGCCTACAAGACGCTGCGGGAAAAGATCAGCGCGAAGCGCGAAGAGCGGGAAGTGATGGCAAAAAAGCATATCGATCGCATCATAGACGCGCTCAAACAGCACAAGATCACCGCTGATGTCGTCGGCCGCGCAAAATACTTCTACAGCATCTACCAGAAAATGAAGCGGCAGAAGAAGGACTTCAATGAAATCTATGATCTCATCGCGATCCGCATCGTCACCGAGACTATCCCTGAATGCTATGCGGCGCTTGGCGTCGTGCATGAATTGTGGAAACCCATGCCGGGCCGGTTCAAGGATTACATCAGCGTACCGAAGGCCAACGGATAC
Source organism: uncultured Methanosarcinales archaeon (assembly GCA_964604755.1). Classification (GTDB taxonomy): domain Archaea; phylum Nanobdellota; class Nanobdellia; order Woesearchaeales; family UBA12501; genus CAZRZZ01. Next base: position 6,761 of record CAZRZZ010000024.1, read on the forward strand.
CAGAGCCTGCACACGTCAGTGGTCGATGAGCACGGCAAGATCCTCGAAATCCAGATCCGGACACACGAGATGCACAACCTTGCTGAGGAAGGTATCGCCGCGCACTGGCGCTACAAAGGGACGGAGAGGGACAAGAGATTCGACCAGAAGATGAACTGGCTCAAACAGCTCCTTGAATGGAAGCAAGAGAGCCGCACAGCAAAGGAATTTGTCGAGACCCTCAAGATCGATCTCTTTGAGAACGAGATCGTCGTGTTCACGCCAAAAGGAGACCCGTTTAGCCTTCCAGAAAACAGCACACCAGTCGATTTTGCGTACGCCGTGCACACTAATATTGGAGAAACATGCTCAAAGGCAGAGGTCAACAACCGCATCGTGACGCTTGACCATATCCTGCACTCCGGCGACATCGTCAATATCATCACGCAAAAAAACGCACGGCCAAGCCGCGCATGGCTCTCCTTTGTCAAGACATCAAAGGCGCGCAGCAAAATCAAAGCTGCGCTTGGCATCAAGGGCGAAGTCGGCAGCGCATCAAAAAGTGTGGTTGTCTCGCAGGCCTCGCTTGCCAAGAAGCTCGACACAGCAATCAAGCCGGCAAGCATCAAGTTCAGCAAGTGCTGCGCACCCTCCTATGGGAACCCCATTCTCGCGTTCGAGATGAAGGATGGAAAAATCACGATCCACAAGAAGGACTGCGAGAACACTGCTATGCTCGACAAGAGCAAGGCAGTAGCCATGGGGTGGAAGCCAGAGCCGGAGGCGGATCTTCTGCGCATGCGCGTGACGGTCAAGGACCGCGTCGGACTGCTTGCGGACATCCTCAACATCATGGCAGGACACCATGTCAACATCATGTCCGTCAATACCCGCACAAAGAAGGACCGGATCACCATCACGTTCCGCATGCGCATGCCAAATGGCCTTGGTCCCGAGAAGCTCATCTTAGCTATCAAGGTCCTGCAGGACGTCATCGATGTGAGGTGCTATTTTTGACGATGGAGATCCCGATAGGTTTATATAGTGGTCACACGCCCCACGTTTCTTAAGGGTGGACTTATGAGACAGACCTTTCATGTGAAGAGTATCATGCTTGGGCGAAAGCCGCGTGAGGATGGCTGCGAGTTTAAGACGCTCTGGGTTCGTCTTTTCTCCAGGAACAATCCTCACAAGTGCGGCGAGGCGCCGATCAAGACGCTTGAGATCCCGGACATCGAGAAGGTCCGCATTCATGATCTCCGGAACGTGTCCTATTATCTCGAGGGGAATGATATTGTGATCAACAACCTCAAATCGCTCGAGCTTGAGCAGGACGAGACGATCATGTACGTGCGTGGTGTGCAGGAATTGCCGGAAGAATAGTTCTTTTCAGCATTTGTTGAGCGGGTGACTACAAAATTGGGAAAATAGCTGGTAATGTAGTCACCCATTTTGGCGGCTAAGGGTACACGTTTGCACATGTCGCTATTTTTGTACCATTAACTGTAACCTTAAAGAACTAATCCTCAAACGTCATGATCCGTCCATCAAAGTCTTTTTGCATCATGAGGACGACGCGTGATGCTTCTTGCTCGTCGATGAATGTGTAGCCGCACTTCTTGCCTATTTTTTTGGCAAACTCACGCACCTCATCGTGGCTTGGCATGTTCTCTATCTTGAGGCGCTTTCGCGATGAGCCGACAAAGACGTATCCCTTCACTTCCAGGAAAAGCGGATTTCCTCTTTTGACAAGGTCCGCCCACCCGCTCTCATCGATCATGTTGTGGCCTTTCACAAGGGTGATGCGAATCGTCGTCCGCGTCCGATCACGTGCTTCCCGAAGCACATCGAGGCTTTGCATCAATCTTCCCCACCCATTATCCGTTGTCGGGCGGTCTATTTTATAGAACAGTTCCTCGTTTGGAGCGTCGACGGAAAGATACAATTGCGTCGGCGTGATCTTGGACATCTGTTCTGGAAATTGTCCTGAGCAGACCACGTACGTCGTCGATCCTTTTGAATGCACGTACTCGAGCATCTTTGGCAAGAGCGGATAAAGCACGGGCTCGCCCGTGAGCGAAATGGCAAAATGCTTTGGAAAATTCGACTCGACGTACTTTTGCTTGTTCGCCCCATCGTATCCTTTGAATCCGACGAGCAGATTCTTCTGTTCCTCAATTGCTTTCTCGATGATCATCTCCGGCTCGTCGGGCACTCCCTTGAATTCGGTGTGCGGCGGTGCCGTGATGTCGCGCCAGCAGAAATTGCAGAAATTCGCGCACGTCAAGTACGTCGTCATCTGCACGCACCGGTGCGACCGGATCCCATAGAACTTATGTTTGTAACACGTCCCCTTGTCGCGGATGGAGTTCTTTGTCCACCCGCACGTCTTCACGGCACTGTGATTTCCGATGATGCGATATTGCTGGTGCTCCAGGCGCGCAAGGAGCTTGTCCGAGAAGATCTTCTCTTGCGTATGGACTTCATTGACATTGGTGTTCTCTTGTTCATCCACGCCGGAATCTTCATCGTTGAACCCTTCGGCGAACTGCGGGTCGATTTTGACGTTCTGCCTTGCCTCCTGGATTTGCTTTTCAAACTTCGGGTCGACTTTGATCTTCGGGAGCGTTTCACTTGCACAGCAAGCCTCTTTGGAGAATTTCTCCTCTTCAACGAGCTTGAATTTTACCATGGTCTCATGCAGAATATCAGTAATTAATAAGGCTTTTGCTTGGAATTAATCCATGCCTTAAGCCGTCTTGACGCGTCCGGGTCGAGGCGAACTGCTGCCATGAGGTCTTGGAATGCTAAGTCAAACAGGCCAAGCTCCTGTCTTGCGGCGCCACGGTTCCGGTAGGCATAGATGTTTGTCGAATCAAAGAGGAGCGCTCTGGTGTATTGAGTGATCGCACGGGCATGATCATTCTCCTCACATCCACGTACCACATATAGTGTCGCGGCAAGGCCCGTGAGCGGCGATACCGTTCCCCGTTGGCGAGGGCCACGAATAAATCCGTTTTTCTCCGTCGATTCCACGTGGATTATTTGTCGCGTCGTATGCACGATGGGATACACGTGATCGCTTGTGAGCCCGATAGAGAATTCGATGCCACAGCGCTGGCCGAGGACTACATAGAGCGACGCGAGTCCCACACAGTTCGCGACCGCCTTTCCTGGATGGAGCTGGCCATCAATCGCCTGCGTTAGAAACGACCTGCTTTCGATGTAGCGGCGCTTCTTTGTCCACAGAAAATCGTGCAGCGCACCCGCGGTCGTGAACGCATCAAGGCCGGAATCAGCATGATCAAGAAAGCTTTGGTGGAGCCTGTCGAGACGCCTTCGATACGCATCGATATCCTGTATTGTGCGCGCTCCCGACGCGATCAGCAAGGCGACTTCGAGATCATCGATTTTCCCTTTCTTCTCGAATTCCTCTGCAAGCCGGTCGTCGAGCGAGCGTGACATTCTATCCCTCGATGGGAGGGAAGACGACGAGGTTTAATAGAGTTTTGAATGTGTACCTATCGGATGTGAGCAAGACTATGGATATCCCCGAGAATCACTCTGCTTTGGGGCCGAATCGGCTTGAAGTCGGCAAGCGTAGTGGTATTATACATATCAAAGATATCCAGCGGAAATGGCCTGTAGCCATGCATGCCAACACTAATGGAAGAGCTCGCATCGTCCGCCCCATTCAATGCGCACAAGTCAAAAGGGACGTGGTTTATCTCTGCGCGCTGAAGCTGCCCCCGGGCAAGACCCTTCACAATCCTATGCTCCTCATTGTCAAATTCGAGGTGGTATGATTCTTTGCCGCTTCGCATGATAAGTTCGAGGTCTGCGACGCATTGCTGTCCATGCTGGTGCGTCTTCTTCTCCGAGTCCGGACGGGTCAGGTGAACGAAGCGTTCATCCCAGTCGAGGAGCTTCACAAGACAGATGTGGCCATTCCACCAAAGGGTATGGCTTTGTGCCTTGCGGTCGATCATGTAGAGCATGAATGTCTTCTCGTCGGGTCGCTTGATCTCGTAGACCTCTCTTGAGGAACCCTCCGGGTGGGCAGGTACATATATAAATTGTGTCATATATCGCGCGGGAAACTCCCACTTGCATTTAAGCGTTGCGGTGAATTGGCCAAAATTTCCCCCGAAAACAATATAAAGTTGGCATCGCCCCAAACGTCGGTTACCGCGTCAGTAGTCTAATGGTTAGGATAGGGCCTTGCCAAAGTATGTGAGATCCATATGCTGCAATGAGGCTCTGATCCGGGTTCGAATCCCGGCTGACGCACGTCTTTTTTCGTCGTGTTTTTGGGTTCGTGATGGCAGTTGCAGGGCTGAGCGCCGAAGGTGCGCATGCCCGCTGGGGTGTGTGGAGGGGCGAAGCCCCCACGTGGGAATCCCGGCTGACGCACCATTCTTCAATAATTTTATATACACTCGTGTGGATTTAGAATCCACGCGGGCCTGTAGCTTAGTCTGGCTGGAGCGCTGGTCTTATATGGCGGTGTTCCAAACAATCGTCGAGGACAGCCAGTGGTCGGGGGTTCAAATCCCCCCGGGCCCACGTTTTTTTTTGCTTGGCTAAGCACGCGGAGCGTGCGCAT
>CAZRZZ010000024.1:11445-13439 GCA_964604755.1 uncultured Methanosarcinales archaeon
CAGCTGGGGAATGTCTTGGGGTGAAGCCCCGACGTGGAGATCCCCCCGGGCCCACTTTGTTTTACCTATCGGTCGTGGTAGATGGGCCAAGAGGCAGCGAGAGTGCACTATAATCAACATGAAGAGCCCATATGATACGTTAAGCCAAAAAAGCTTAAGCAACTCTATTTTTATCTTTTTTGAGTCGAGGGTGGTATTGGGGCACTTGTGCTACTAGCGGGGTAACCGTCGTCTGCAGGACTTGATATTACACCATCAGAAGAACCTTGACCTTCCCAGGTACGACTCTCTGCACTTGCCGATCTTTCACGAGTTGTTGTTTTGCTTATTTTTGCATATGCATCTGTTCGTTCTCGCAAACGCGAAATTGCATGAGTAGTTATGGCCTTTTCAAAAGAATATATTAAAACAACCGAAACAAGAAGAGCAACGAAAATGCCAATCGCCACAATCTTTGTTTTATTCATATGTAATCACCTCTTTTTCTACCATGGTAAGTCTTCTCCTGTGTTATTTTATGTTTTTCGTAAACCAGCATGGTGATTTATAAGCATGGCGCTCATCGGTATCCTCCTGGATCATTTCGATAGTCTTCGACGATGGACTCAAGGATCTGGTAGACGGGCTTTTGCATGAGCCTCTCTTTCTCGCTTGGATATCTGTTTGTGAGCAGGTCGGCGAATGCGATGTGAAATATCTCAAAATAGGATGCCTGTGTCCGAATGCCGTTGATGACACGGCTCACAAGATCCATCTCCTCATGGTGGAGTTGTTGCATAAAGTCAAGCAATTCTTTTTGTTTCATAGGAGCGTAGGAGTCGCCACTCGTAGATAAAACCCTCACAAAGATTTAAAAATCCTTCACGTTTCCGATAGTCAGGTCTGCCCCGGTGGTGTAGTCCGGCCAATCATTTCGCCCTTTCGAAGCCATCGCTGAAGACAGGCGAAGACCCGGGTTCAAATCCCGGCCGGGGCATGTTTCGATGAAACAATGAGGTTCAGGTAGCTTGGGATCACCAGGCGAAGCAAAAACATGAAACGAAGTTCACGCCGCTGGAAGAAGAAGGGCCAGATGCGCTGGAAGTGGCAGCGCAAGCGCATGAAGAAGGAAAAGCGCAGACGGGCCCAGCGGTAAACTGGATTCTGTCGTCTTGATCATCGTGTACGATGTACATATAGTTTCAACTATACAAAATTTTTATATCTTGATGCGATAGGTTCTTCGAGGTGATTATTTGAAGCCCGCTGATTTCATCGCTCTTCTTATCGTTTTTGTCGTCGCAGCGACAGGACTTATCATAGTGTTCTTGACAGACGGCAGGGATAATCTTGCCGGTGCAGCTGTCGAGATACCAAAAGAGTACCTGGCGGATCTTGGCGGTGTAGAGCTGCCAAAAGAATGCAGCGATCCCGACGGGCCTGACGCGATTGGGTTTCGATCGACCGTCACCCAGATTGGCTATGCGTCGAAAACGGATGCATGTGCAGAGAGCGGTGTCCTCGAAGCGTACTGCTCTGTGGGCGGGCCGGACTATCGATGGGTCCCCTGCCCTGCCGGCACGATATGCCGTGATGGTGCATGTTATCTCGAGGGAGAAATCGCTCCGCTCTACGCCTCCACAAGCGCCTCCACAAGCGATGTGAAAAAGCTCACAGAAGTTCAAGCTGTGACAAAGATTGTGCAGGAAGCCCCGAAGGTTGAAGGCTGTTTCACGTGCCCAAGCAAAGTGCCTGTTCTGGTGAGCGCAACGCCGGACCAAGGAACGCTCAACGGTCATGAACTGTGCCGCGCAGCAGGACATAGCGAGTGCATCCAGGCAGAGATAATGTATCAGGAGCTGTTCTTCACGACACGCGACGGGGCCTGCCTGTCACGCAATGCCGATTTCCGTAATGCATATTCACGAGTTGTCGGATGTGATGCAAGAGGAGACAGCAGGGCGATTATCGGGAATCCATCGTCAGTTGCGTGCGTAAGCGGGGGTTTATCACCA
>CAZRZZ010000025.1:0-13428 GCA_964604755.1 uncultured Methanosarcinales archaeon
TCGAGCCGCCGAAATATCTGGAACGATTCAGGAAGGATCAACGGCGGTTGGGGGAATTCTAAAAGGGCACCTCAACAGAAGACTTAAATATCTCAGACACACATACCAGTCCGATGACCTCAATCATCACGCAAAGGGAGGTGCAGCGCGTCCTTGACATGAAGAGTGTCATTGCCGTCGTCGAGAAGGCGTTCAAGCTCTATGGTCAGGGAAAGGTCCAGATGCCCGCGAAGTCCTACCTTGACTTTGGTGTCGGGGACCTTCGGAGCATGCCCGCGTTCATCGACGATCCGGGCATGTACATTGCAGGCATCAAGAGCGTCAATGTGCACCCGCAGAACCCAAAAAGATACAAGCTGCCGACGGTCATGGCGACGATCCTTCTCTCGGACCCAAAAAACGGCTACAACATCGCGATCCTTGACGGAACACTCATCACGAATCTTCGCACGGGAGCTGCAGGGGCAGTCGCGGCAAGATACCTCTCAAGAAAAGACTCGAGGATCGCAGGATTCATCGGCACGGGCGCGCAGGCAAGAACCCAGCTTGACGCCCTTATGGAAGTGCGAAAGATCAAGCGCATCAAGGCATGGTCCCCCTCCGAGCAGGGGGCTGCGGACTTTTGTGCATGGGCAAGGAAGAGATATCACATCAATGTTATCCACGCAGAAAGCGTCCGGGATGCGGTCAAGGACTGCGATATCGTCGCGACCACAACGCCATCAAGAACGCCGCTTGTCAGGAAGGAATGGATCGCGCAAGGTACGCACATCAATGCGATCGGCGCGGATGCGCCAGGAAAAGAAGAGCTTGACCCCAAGCTTCTCAAGGCATCAAAAGTAGTCATCGACGATTGGAGCCAGGCCTCCCACTCCGGCGAGATCAACGTGCCAATCTCAAAAGGATTGTTCTCGAAAAAAGATGTGTATGCAGAGCTTGGCCAGATCGTCGCCAAAAAGAAGAAGGGGCGCACAAGCGACGACGAGATCACGATTTTCGATTCTACAGGGCTTGCAATCCAGGACGTGAGCACGGCATATCTTGCGTACAAGAGACTCAGGAAAGCAGGAAAGCTTCGGGAGATAAAGATGTTCTGATTCCGGAGGGATAGAACTCATCCCTACCTCGCTTCAACACAGCTTCCATATGAGCATGCTGTCGAGCACGTGATGTCACGGTATCGTATGTTTGATCCGCTGCAATAGTACTCACGAAGCTCGCGCGAGCCGCGACAGAAATCAACCCTCGCTTCGCCAAAACATTCCGCGGGAAGCTCGACGCTGTTGCAGTATGCCAGGATCGCCGCGCACGCCGATGGGATGGACTCGCACACCATGGGGTTCGGGGGACATTGCTGGTTGAACTCGGTGACCCAGTCTATGCATGCCTGGGATGGCCGAAGCGGGATGCGAAGCACAGCTCCGCGCATCGGTGGGTTGATGCCTCCGTCAGAGTCCATGCACCGATAAAGCGCAAACGAAAAATCATACCGGGAAGGGATGGAATACCTTGGTTGAAACGTGCTCGTGTCGATACGCAGGGATATTTGCTTTGCCGTAAATGATGAGCGTGCCTTGGTGTGCGTCGCGGATGCGGATGAGACGAGCAGCACAAAGAGAACACCTATCACAAACACCCCCCATTTCATGCAAGAGGGGAAGAGAAGAGGATATATAAGACTTTGCGTGTGATACGGCTCTGTCCTAAAAGTGAAATTAGGGGCACTGCTGCGCTCTGTCTGCATAGGAAAATGATGTGGTTTCCGAGGATCCGGGCTTTCGACGCGGAGCCCGTGCACGCCGCTTGGCAGCAGTGCCCCAAGATTTAGGACAGAGCCCGCGTGATACTGTATCTTCATTTAAACAATGAAGCGATGCTTTTCTGGTCAGCCGTGACAATGCCCTTTGGCGTGATGATGCCAGTGATATACCTTGCTGGTGTGACATCAAATGCTGGATTGCGGGCTTTTGTCGGCAGCGCGGCGATACGGATCCGTGACAGTGCACCCTTTTCATCCGTTCCGGCAGCATAGAGCACTTCATCATCGCAACGCTCCTCGATTGGGATTTCCGATCCGCTTTTGCAGCCTAAATCGAACGTCGAGAGGGGCGCTGCGACGTAAAAGGGGATGCCGTTCTCTTTGGCGACAACGGCGGACGAGTACGTCCCGATCTTGTTTGCGACGTCGCCGTTTGCCGCGATGCGGTCCGCGCCGACGATGACCATGTCGATCTCGCCCTGCCGCATATAGTGCCCCGCTGCATTGTCGGCGATGATCGCGTGAGAGACCCCCTCATGTGCAAGCTCCCACGCCGTGAGCTTTCCCTGGCAACGCGGCCTCGTCTCATCGACCCACACAAAGATGTCCTTTCCCTGCCGCTTTGCCTCATAGACCGGGCTGAGCGCCGATCCATTGTCAACAAACGCAAGCCAGCCCGCATTGCAGTGGGTATTGATCCGCATGCCATCTTTTATGAGCGCGGCGCCATGCTCTCCTATAACCCTGCACATCGCGGCGTCCTCATCGGCGATCCGTTGCGCCTCCACGAGCGCGACTCGCCTTGCAAGGCGAGGCTCGTCAGAGTGCTCTTCGATTAATCCCATGACGCGGTCGATCGCGAAGAAGAGGTTCTGTGCCGTCGGCCGTGTCTTTCGAAGGACCTCGGCAGACCGCATCATCTTCTCCCAGAACCCGTGGTCCGGCGCGTTCTGTGCCGCGAGCGCAACACCAAATCCCCCCGTCGCGCCGATCGCGCCGGCGCCGCGCACAACCATGTCCTTGATGGCTAAGGCGACATCCTCGTATTCAGAGAAAGAAACGATCGAGAACTCATGCGGGAGCTTCTGCTGATCGATCATCCTAACCTGACTATCCTCCCACCAGACGGTGCGATAGTGCTTTCCGTGGACAAGCATCTCATCGCGAAGAGAAAGGAGATATAAAAAATAATCGCCAAAAAATAAAGAATGCACATACCACTAATCGCAAACAAAACGCATAATGATCGGCCTTGAATCAGGCTCAGCGAGGCTCATGACATGATGCACAAATTCATTGGTTTGGATCACGCGGCGCGCGATACCGCTAAGTTCACCGCTTGTCCCGCATGCAAACGTTATCTCTGCAAGACAGGAGGCGCGATGGCCGCCATCTGCAAGTGCATAGAGGCGGACGATTCCGCGCTCATCGCCGGAGAGCGCCTGATACGTGACGCGCAACGTTTCATATCCACTCCAGGCTTTGCGGAATTCGTCAGGGATTCCCCGGCGTGCCCCCTTCTTGACCGCGTGTTCATACAGTCCTGATATTTTTTGCCATGCCATGAGGATACCTTCGTTCAATCAAAACAACACGGCTGCTCATACAACTTTTATCTCTTCAATATCAAAATGCCTGCGCACGTGCTGCTCTAACGCCCGCAGGTTCGCCGCATTGCGGCCGATGATGAGCCCTTTTGTGCGCGGGTCGTCATCCGTGATCGTGACAATCTTGCCCTCGACGGTGACGTCCCTGACCTGCAAGGGCTTGATCATGTTGCGCACAAACTGGCACAGGTCCTCCGAATAGCCGATGATCTTGATCTTCTTCTGGAGCATCGCGGAGAGCTTTTTGGCATTCTGCGCGCTTTTGCCCACCGCTTTACGCACCTCCCCCTCGGGAACAAGAAAGTAGATGGCCTCGTTGTGCTCAAAGCAGTCTTTGGCAGAGACGTGGGTGAGCCTCTCGAACATGGCGATGATTTTCATCATCTCCATGTCGTACTTTATCTTCATCGTCGCTCCGCAAGGACAGAAATACTAAACTGCTTCCGGCACACCACGCCAAGCTCGTCATTGGGGATTGGAAGCTCCTCAACGGAGGCGCCGCAAAGATCAGCGTAGTGTTGGACGCTCTCCCTGATGTCCTTAGGGCAGTTTGATGTCACAAAGACGCGCTTGACTTTCCCTTCCTTGAGCAGGCGCAGGGTCTCCTTCGTTCCGATGGCCGCCCTCTTCATCTTGACTAATTCCTTGATTTCATCGATCATGGAAACACCTTCTAAGACGATGTCGTCTGCATATACAGGCCCGCAAGGCCCGTTCCGATCGGCACCGGCTGGTTGAGCATCACGTTCTCGACGACGCTGTCGAGCTTGTCCTCCTCTCCGACGAGCGCTGCGCTGATGATGTGCCGCAGAGGCGTCTCGAACGAGGCGCGGGCAAGGACGGAACTCTTCTCGCTGACGATGCCGTAGCGCGTGATCCCCTTGACTGACCCTGTCGAGCACATGACGTCGGCGACGAGCATGATATGCCGAAGGTCAATATTTAGCCCCTGACTGTCGATGACTTTGACGATCTCGTTGATGATTGCCTGGCGTGCCGCCTCGATGCCGAATACGGCCGCGATCTCGTGCACGTCGTTAGAGACCGTGCGTGTCGGGTCGACGAACTCAAGTTCGAGGACCCTGCGCAGACTTGTGCCTGCAGTGATGATGATAAACTCATCGCCGCGCTTGATTGGAAGCACTTGCTTGATCCCCTTGATGCCTGCGATATAGATGTACTTGACCTTCTCTTTGAGCCGGTACAACTCGTTAAGGGAGTTTTCCTTGCCGCTTGGCTTGATGACGATGACGCCGTCCTTTTGCTTGACGGAGAATTTCTGGCTTGCTTTCTCCAGGTTCCTGACGAGTTTCTCCTCTGTCATGCCTATCTCATCGAGCATGGCCTTGTCTGGCGTCATCTCGATTGTCATGTCCGTCATGCTAAGCTCAAACTCCCTGATGATATCCAAAACGAGAGTCTCCCTGATGGAGAGCGCAATGCGCTTGATGTCCTTTCCCTGATTGTACGGCGCCTTGAGGAATATCTCCATCATCGGCGTCGAGAGGAGCTTGCGCCCGTCGAGGATTTCGATGATGCGGGGAAGCCCTGTCGTGACGTTCATCTCTGCCACACCGGCGAAGTGGAAGGTGTTGAGCGTCATCTGTGTTCCCGGCTCGCCGATGGATTCTGCACTGACAAGGCCGACGCTCTCCCCAGGCTCAACCTGAATGTCTGCGTACTCCTGCGCGGCCTGCTCGAGGACCTTCTTGAGCTGCGCCTTGGTGATATTTTTTGGAATGGCCGCTTTAATGTCCTCGATGATCCTCAAATTGAGCCTGTTCTGGTATTCTTTGAAGAGCTCGTCCATCGTCATTCACCCACCACGGACCTGATGATCCGCCTCACATTGAGCGAGCCGCCCTCGCTTTTGCTCACATCGACACCATCCTCACCATAGCGGAACTGGACCAGTTTCCCTGACGCGTCGCGGACGCTGCTGTCATAGTCGACGCGCAGGTCCTGCAGCGCATTGGCAAGACGGCGATAGAGGTAGCCGGACTTTGGCGTCCGAAGCGCCGTGTCCATGAGCGAATCGCGCCCCGTCATCGCGGCAAAGAAGAACTCTGACGGGTTGAGGCCGCTTTTGAAGCCGTTTCTGATGAATCCTCGCGCAGCGGGCATCATGTCATTCTTCTGGAAGCACGAGAGGCTGCGGTTCATATAGCCGATGTCTATGCGCTTTCCACGCATGGCCTGTTGGCCGACGCACGCCGCGATCTGGGCCATGTTGATCGGGTTTCCGCGCGCGCCGCTTGTCGCCATCACGATCGTTCCCGTCCCTTGCTTTGCGTGCTCGGTGACGATGTTTCCGATCTCGTTTCTTGCCTTATTGAGCACTTCGAGGATGCGAAGCTCGAGCGTCTCACGGGCTGTCTTTCCCGGGAACGCCTCAAGCTGCTTTCCATGATACTGCGTGATGAGCTCCTCCGAGTCTGCCTCGGCCTTGTGCGCGACGTCATCGATTCGCTGCAGGACATCTGCTGGAAGGTCCGTGTCGGAGATCGACGTCGAGAAACCATACTTGAGCAGCGCATTGATGCCAAGACGCAGGAACTGGCCAAGGATCTCGACGGTGCGCTCCGGCCCATACTTCTTGTGGATTACGCGCAGCATGATGCCGGCGCCCTGGCCGACATTCGCCGCATCGATGACCCCCTGCTCAAGCTTTCCCTTCCTGATGACCACATATGTCGGATCATCCCTGCCTTTCTTCCTTGATGTTCTCGAGTCCCCCAAAAAGTCGAAGTCGTCAGGCAGCACGACGCTAAACACGTCCTTGCCGGTGATGGCTTTCTTGTCGGGCAGACGGTCAAAATTCATCACGCCGGAGCGGGCAAGCAGATCGACGGCTCCTTCACGGGTCATATCCATCTGGCTTGTAAGAAGGTACAAGCCGCTCACGGCGTCCTGCATGCAGCCGATGATAGAAAGGCCGTACCGCGGGCTGATGAGCTGCGTCTGCACCATCATGAGGACCTCTGCCTCGGCCCGCGCCTCTTCGGTCTGCGGGATGTGCAGGTTCATCTCATCGCCATCAAAGTCTGCATTGTACGGGTGGCACACGGCCGGGTTGAGACGGAACGTGCGGTGTGGCAGAACCCGGATGTGGTGCGCCATCATGCTCATGCGGTGAAGCGACGGCTGGCGGTTGAAGATCGCGACATCCCCATCCATGAGGTGGCGCTCGACGATATATCCGGGCTGGAGCTCCTCGAGGAGCTGCTCTTTTGTCTCATCAGTGATCTTCTTGCGCTTCCCGTCAGGACGCACGATGTAGTTTGCGCCGGGATATTTCTTTGGCCCGCGCTCGACGAATGCCTTAAGATACTCCATGTTCCACTCCGTGGCGCGCTCGGGCACAGAAAGCTTGCTTGCGACAACTTTTGGGACCCCTACCTCATTGAGGCTAATCATCGGATCAGGGCTGATCACGGTGCGTGCGCTGAAGTTCGTCCGCTTTCCGGCAAGGTTGTGCCGGATGCGTCCTTCCTTGCTCTTGATGCGCTCGCTGATCGTCTTGAGCGGCTCGCCGCTGCGATGCCGCGCAGGCGGCAGCTGGGCAACGTCGTTGTCAAAGAAGGTCGTCACATGGTACTGCAAAAGGTCCCAGAGATCCTCGATGATGATCTCCGGCGCGCCTGCGTTGATGTTCTCGAAGAGGCGCTGGTTGATGCGGACGATATCGCCAAGCTTGTGCGTGAGGTCGTCCTCACTTCGCTCCCCGCTCTCAAGCGTGATCGACGGGCGGATCGTCACCGGGGGAATAGCCATGACGGTGAGCACGGCCCATTCCGGACGCGCGACCTTCGGATTGACGCCGAAGATGAGGCAGTCCTCGTCGGGGATCTTCTCGAGGCGTGAGCGGATCTCGATTGGGGAGAGGCGCTTCTCGTTCTCGATGAATGTGTATGGTTTTTCGACAGCAACCTTGAACTGGCGCGCTTTGCAGTGAGGGCACTTGCTGACTGTCTTGAGGCTTGCGATGATCGACTTGATGCGGCGGCGGCGCTCCTCAAGACCCATCGCCACTTCGATCTGGTCGAGCTCCTCCGCATATTTGTCGACTTTATTCTTTGGAATGAGGATCTTGCCGCAGTCCCGGCATGAACAACGCAGAAGCGTCAGGATAAGTCCGACGAACTTGATGTGGATGATCGGGCGGGCAAGCTCGATATATCCAAAGTGCCCGATGCACTCCTTGAGCTTGCTGCCGCACGTCTTGCACTTAAGGCCAGGGTCGATGACGCCAAGACGGATGTCCATGAGTCCTCCGTCGACAGGATACCCCTCCTTGTCGTAGAGCTCAGGCGTGACGATCTTTGCAGAGGCCATCTTCTTGATCATCTTCGGGCTTAGCATGCCAAAGATGATACGGTCAACCTTCTTGTAGGTGAATCGTTCGTAGTCAGCCATGGGGTCCCCTCAGTATTTTGGCGTCAGCTTCATTTTCGGATAGATGCCCAAGCTCTTGAACTCATCAAGGATGAGCTTGAACGCGTAGCTCATCTCGATGTCGGTGATCTCGACGTTGTCGCCGCAGATTGGGCAGTAGGATGTGTCCTTGAACTCATTGTACACGGCGATCACGCCGCATTCCTCGCAGACGGGAACGACTGTCCTGTCCGAATCGAAACGCTCCTTGAGGAGCAGCGACGCGCCGTGCGCGACGAACGTGTCCTTCTCCATCTCGCCAAGGCGAAGGCCGCCTTCCTTGGCGCGTCCTTCAGTCGGCTGGCGCGTGAGCAGCTGGATTGGGCCGCGCGCGCGGGAGTGGAGCTTGTTTGCCACCATGTGCTTGAGCTTGAGATAGTAGATGTTCCCGACGTAGATCTTCGCCTGCAGCTGTTCGCCGGTCTCCCCGTCATAGAACGTCTCCGTCCCGTTCTCCCGGAAACCAAGCTCAAGAAGCTGCTTGCGAAGCGCAGCTTCAGGCTCGGCATCGAAGGTCGTCCCGTCGATATCACGACCAGAGAGCGCTCCGACCTTGCCAGCGAGAAGCTCGATGAGATGGGAAACCGTCATGCGTGAAGGGATGCCGTGGGGGCTAAAGAGCAGATCCGGAACGATGCCGCTTGCGCTAAAGGGCATGTCCGCTGCGGGGACGATGAGTCCGACGACCCCTTTCTGTCCGTGACGGCTCGTGAACTTGTCGCCAACCTCAGGGATGCGTTCGTCGCGCAGGCGCACCTGCACAAGCTTGTTCCCCTCTTCGTTCTCCGTGAGCAGCACGGAGTCGACGATGCCCTGCTCGCCGTGCTTCATCGCATACGAGCTCTCCCGACGGGATGTCGAGGCAAGGGTGTACTCCTCCATGCTTGAGAGGAACCTTGGCGGGCTTGTCTTGCCGATGACGACGTCGCCTTCCTTGACTTCTGCCTCTGGGTGGATGATGCCGTCGTCCTCAAGGAAACGATAATCCTGCTCGCTGCGGTAGCCCTTGACATCCTTATCGGGTACGGAGATCTCGTCGGTGAGGCCGCCGGCATAACGCAGCTCCTCAGCGATGACGGGACGGAAGTACGTGCTTCGGCCCACACCGCGCTCGATGGACCCTTTGTTGATGACGATCGCATCCTCCATGTTGTACCCTTTATAGGCAAGTACGGCGACGACAAGGTTCTGGCCGGATGGATGGTTGTTATAATGCATGGTCGTTGTCGTGATCGTGTGCACGATCGGCTGCTGCGGCGTATGGAGAACGCTCACGTCCATATCCATGCGGACCGGATAGTTCGCTGTGTAGAGCCCAAGCGCCTGCTTCTGGTTCTTTGCGCCCATGGCGATGCGCGCGCCCGGCGAATGGTTCGCGTAGGGGACAAGGCTCCCGCACAGGCCAAAGATGTCGGATCCTGCGATTTCAAGATGGGTGTGCGCGGGGGTCAATTCCTCGCTCGAGAATGCGATGAACGCATCTTCCTCCTCATTCGCGTCAAGGTATTCGACGACGCCCTGCCTGATAAGATCGTCAAAGGATATCTCTTTTCTCTCGAGCTGCTGGATGTGCTTTTCGGTCAGAAGAGGTTTTCCCTCCTTCACGATGATGAGCGGCCGGCGCACGCGTCCGCGGTCCGCGTCGACCTGCACCTCGTCGCGGTCACGGTCGTAGCGAAGGTTGACCTCCGGACCAAGCTCGCCCCTGCGGCGACGGTCGACAAGGTCCTTGACAAACTCCTCTGGCTTGTCGACATCGCCGACGTACTTGCTGTTCAGATACACTTCTGCCATGCGGTCATCACCATGATGATTCTTTGATCAGCCCTTGTTTTTTCAGGTCAGCTTATTTGATGGTCTTAAGGCCGATTTGCTTGAGCGACTTGAGGACATCTCCCTCGGAGGCCTCTCCGGACACTTTTGCAAGTATGCTCAGGTTCTTGCGCAACCCGATGTTTGTACCTTCCGGCGTCTCAACAGGGCACAGCCTGCCAAGGTGCGTCGGGTGCAGTCCGCGCGCCTGGAAGTTCTCCTGCGTCGCAGACAATGGGCTCACGACGCGCTGGAGATGGGAGAGCGTCTCGAGGAAATTGAGGCGCTGGATGCGCTGGCTGATCCCTTTTCTTGCGCCAACCCAATTGCCCGTAGCCATTGAACTATATATTCGGCTCGTCAGGAGCTTGTCCCGGATGATCACCTTAAGCTGCGGCATCTTGCCCCGCTTGACGATG
This sequence comes from uncultured Methanosarcinales archaeon, assembly GCA_964604755.1. GTDB lineage: Archaea > Nanobdellota > Nanobdellia > Woesearchaeales > UBA12501 > CAZRZZ01. The sequence continues at coordinate 10,032 of CAZRZZ010000025.1, forward strand.
CGCTGGAAATTATAGAGCAGGTCTCCGACAAGCACCTTGAGATTCACGCGGAACAGGTCTGCAAGCAGATCGCCAGCGAGCTTGAGGCGCTTATTCATGTAGTGGTCCTTGTCGTCGATGGAGACCCTTCCGTTGCTCGTCTCAATGAATTTTTTGAGCAGTTTGCACAGGTTATACGCCTTATACATCCTGTCCTTGTCGGAGAGGCCAAGATGGGGCAGGAGGTAGCGGTCAAGGATCTCGCGCATGCGCTCGATTCTGATCTCGCGGGCCTGGGTGATGCCGATCCTCTTTGCGATGTGGTCAAGGGCGTCGTCCTGCGTCTTGATGTCGACGAACTCATACAGGTTGACGATGACCTCGTCATAGGGTGTCGTCGCGCTGACGAACTTCATGATCTCCTCGTCCGCGAGCATGCCAAGCGCCTTGAGCACGACGATGATGGGGATACGCTTGACGCGCGTGAAGCTGACATAGAAAATGCCGTCCTTGAGCTTCTCGAACGTGTGGGGGATCTTGACGGAGCCGCGCTCGGAGAAGAGGCGGCCGACGTACTCGCTCACTCCGGTAGCCTGCCTCTCGATGAGCAGGCGGTTCGCAGCAAGATCCTCGACGGCGATGAGCACCTTCTCGGTGCCGTTGATGATGAAATATCCGCCGGGGTCGTTTGGGTCCTCCCCTCGCTGGATGAGATCCGCACTGTTTAGGCCGCGCAAATGGCAGTACTTGCTCTTGAGCATGATCGGCAGGTTGCCGACCTGGCTTACAAACTGCTCGCGCTGGACGCCGTTGATCTCCGCGCTCACTTCGATGAAGCACGGCGCGCCGTACGTGATCTTGCGAAGGCGCGCCTCGACGGGAAAGATATTCTTCTTCGAGCCGTCTGCCTCCGTGATCGTCGGCTTCTCGACCCAGATCTTGTCGAACTTAATCTTGTACTCGTCGATATTGTGGGGAATGATCGTCGGCTCGACGATCTTGTTCTCCTCGATGATGCGCTGAAGCTCATGCTCGACGAAGTCGTTGAACGAGTCGATGTTGCTCGCCACGATGCTGTTGTCGTCGAAGTAACGCTCGATGAGGGCTTGGGAGTATCTATGCATCGGACACACCTCGAAAGAAGGCCGTCTGCTTTGCTGTTGAAGAGATGCGTTCAATCTTGACGACGTCGCCTGGCTTCACGTCCAGGTTGAGAAGCACCGGGTCGTGGATGGAGATGCGCGGAAGGTCCATGACCTGGATGTGGTACGCATCGAAGAGCTCTTTTTTTTCCTTGTCAGAAATCTTGGAATGTTTTGGAATCAGGACGTGGCCAGTGACGTCGATCTGCTTTTTTGCCTTTGCTGCTGCCATTGTTCTCCCCTTGCCCCTGCGACGATGACGGGCCGGACGGGACACTCGCTGCGCGCAATCGCGCGCTGGTTTCGAACCCGCGACACCCAGATTAAAAGTCTGGTGCTCTACCAGGCTGAGCTACCGGCCCATGAGTGGAAACGCCCTGGCCGGGACTTTCATCCATATCCGACCGTACGATCGCATCATGGTTTTTGAACCCGGGTCGAAGCCTCGACAGGGCTTCATGCTGGACCGGACTACACCACCAGGGCGTTAGTGTAAAACGGGGAGCTATTTGTTCTTTTCTTAGAGCTAAAGCAGGTGTTCAATCCGCTTTCGCAAAAAGAAAGGTTTTTTCCCCATTTGGCCCATCGTCCACCGAAAATTTATCTATTTATAAAGTTTTTGAAATGGATGGGCTCTGTTGAGAGCCTTCTCGCAAAACCGTGCTTCCCCCCAGCGTTTTCTGCTCAACGCTCGCTGTTTCACCCCACCTCATCAAGCAGGACCGTTCAGATGCGCTCTGGGAACTGGCCAGGGGGCAATGCCAGACTACAAGGAGAAGGGGTGTGGTTTTGCAAACATAGAGGCAACTGCCAGTCCTGATTGTAATCCCTAATAGAAAAATATTTAAATATGTTGTAATCCCTAATCCCATGTACATCGAAAAGAAGAAAATCGGGGGCAGGACCTACAACTATCTCAGGATATCCGTGCGCACAGGCGACAAAGTAAAGACAAAAACGGTAGCATACCTTGGAAAAGACCCCATGACAGAAAAACAGATCAGGAAAAAGATCGCAGCTATCCCAAAATCAATAATAGAGACGGCAAAAAAAGAACTCAAAGAGCAAATTGGAAACGATGCATTTTTGAGCCATGCGCAAATCGAGACGCTCAACGAGATCAAAAAAGGATTTTCCAGAAAGATAAAGATCCCTGACAGGAAACTCATTGCCGACATGTTCACGGACTTTAAGACGCATTACGTCTATAACACGACAGCTCTCGAAGGGAACACGATAAGCCTTGCAGAGACGAATCTCCTGCTCAATGAAGACAGAGTCCCTGCAGGAAAGGATCTGTGGGAAATCCACGACCACATCAACGAAAAAGACACATTTGAATACATTCTGGAGAAAAAACCAGATGTCAAACCAAACCTGATAATCGACATCCACGCCAGGCTATTGAAGAGTATCGACAAGAGGACGGGCGGTTTCCGGACGCATAATGTCCGCGTGTTTGGCGCCGATTTCGACACGTCGCCAGCGGCATATGTGGAAGCCGACATGAAAAACCTTCTCCGATGGTATCAAAAGAGCAAAAAACGGCTCCACCCCCTGATCCTCGCGGCGATCTTCCACGAAAAATTCGAGAAAATCCATCCGTTTTACGACGGCAACGGCCGAACAGGGCGGATGATCCTGAACCTGATGCTGCTGCGGGATGGTTTCCCGCCCCTGATCATAAAGAACAGCGCACGAAAAGAATACTATGACGCATTGACACAAGGCCATAGGGCTGAGCTGACGAAAGTCGATCCAAAGCAGCACCACGCGATCGTTCACTTCTGTTACGGGCAGCTCGTGGATACCTACGAAAAGATATTCGGGAAGTGGGGAGGGTAAACTACCACGGGCTAAAGCCCGCGGCGTCCTATAGGACGGTGTAGTTGCGTAATAGTGTTACTTTTTTGCGAGTATCGCCTGACACGGGTATAAATTCAGCTTTCATCTGCGGACTAAATCCTGCAGAGTTCAGCCACCGCCCGGACACTAAAGGCTATCTGCGTATCTCCTGGCTAAAGCAAACGCTAAAACGGGCATTGCAGAAACTAAAAGTAAGAAAAAAAGAAAAGATACGGCTTAACCACAGCGGGCAGGCGTGCTGCCAGTGCCATCCGGGTCGATGCAGGTCGTGCCGGAAGGGCAGGGGATGCCTGCCTTTCTGATGAAGCTTCCCCCATAAGCATCAGGTTGGCATGTTACCTCCTCCACATACAGGTGAGAGGTAGCATTAACATCAGCGACACATGAATCGTACAATGTAACGAGTGGAC